>CAYZSU010000021.1:0-18602 GCA_964480565.1 uncultured Myxococcales bacterium
CTACAACAATTGACCCAGTTAATACGTGCCTGGCACTGGATTTCATACGATAAGCAATATGTCGTTCGTGCCTGGCACCGATATGTAGTTATCGAACATATGTGGAAGTCAATGTGTTGATGCGCTGCAATGATACAGCAATGTGTTCATGGCATATTTCTTTCGATTGATAGGCATTTAGGAGATGTTGATAGGCTTGTTTTTGTTTATCTAGATCGTGGCAGATGAGGATCATATCATTTCCGGCATCTAGTGCATTTATGGCCGCATCATGGACAGGCATAATTTCAGTAATCCCACCCATAATCAAATCATCACTGATAATCACACCCTTATAATTCATTTCCTCGCGCAAAATAGTCTGTATAATCTGTGATGAAATTGATGCAGGCCTGGCACTATCCAGCGATGTATACATAATATGTGCAGTCATAATTGTAGCTACATTATGTGCAATAGCATGCATAAAAGGAATCCATTCACGCATCTGCAAATAAGCCTGATCATAGTCTACATATGGAAGAGCCAGATGGGAATCAATGGATGTATCCCCATGCCCAGGAAAATGTTTGGCACATGCCGCCACACCTGTACTTTGCATGGCATCAATCATCACCCCACCTAATTTTGCTACGACATGGGGATCATTTGAAAATGCACGATCACCTATCACTGGATTATCAGGATTTGTGTGAATATCCATCACTGGTGCAAAATTTAAATGGATGCCACATGCCATTAATTCTTTTGCTAACACTTGACCAATTTCCCTGGCCGCCTCATCTGCATTGTCAGATGCACCAATAGTTGCCATCGGAGGAACTCGCGTAAATGGCTCTGAAAAACGGGCCACTCGCCCACCTTCTTGATCTACTGATATAATGAGCGGATAATCCACTAAATTCATCAACGACGTCGTTAATTCTCGCAATTGTTGTGGATTTTCATAGTTTCGCTTAAATAAAATCACTCCACCAATATGATTATCACGAATAAAATTAGCTGTTTCTTGATCCAAAGTCAGCCCATCTATACCAATCATCATGCAGCGACCAATATGCATTATTTACCCCTTGGTGTCAGATAATCGCGCAAGCCATCACCCAAAAAGTTAAACCCCATCACTACCAGCATAATTGCAAATCCAGGATATAAGGACAAGCTTGCATCCACCAATAAGTATTTAGTACCCTGATCGAGCATCGCTCCCCAGGATGGCGTTCCCACGGGCACACCCAGACCTAAGAATGACAATGATGATTCAATCATAATAACGCCTGCCATACCGAAGCTGGCATTGATCACGATAGGACCAATCATATTTGGCAACAAATGCCGAAATAATATACGCCATAAACGAGCACCCATTGCCTGGCACGCAATAATATATTCACGTTTTTTAAGGCTTAAGACTTGTCCACGCACCAAACGAGCATAAGACACCCATCCACGTAGACATAAAATGATAATTACATTTAAAATAGAAGGCTGCATGAATGCGGCAATTGACAACGCAAATAAAAATCCAGGAAATGCCATAAAAATATCAGAAATGATTAGAAAACTTTTTTCAAAGATACCACCCATATACCCTGCAATTAATCCAATAGTAGTTCCAATAACCAGTGATACTGCGACCACAATAAATGCAATGCCCAAGGATATGCGTGCACCATACACCAAGCGAGACAAGATATCCCTGCCATCCGCATCATGCCCAAATAAGAATTCCACTGACACACCATGAAAGGCCTGGTCAATATGATATTCCATAGGATCATTCCACATCACCCATGGGCCAACCACCGCAACAATAACCATCAACCCAACAAGTACAGCTCCTATTTTTGTTATTATTTGTGTCATGATGACAAATCCACTCTGGGATCTACCCATTTATATAGACAGTCCGTTAATGTATTGATCATTACGTAGATTAACGAAATCAACAAAATACAACCAGATACCACTGCATAATCACGAGTACTAATGGCCTCCAACATAAGCGTACCAATACCTGGCCAGTTAAATATCTTTTCTGTAATGACAGTGCCGGCTAGCAATGCACCCGTTTGTAAACCCACAATCGTAATTACAGGATTTAAAGCATTTCGAAGCACGTGTTTGGCAATCACACGCGTATGTGGCACGCCTTTGGCACGTGCAGTAATAACATAATCTTTCCCTAACTCTTCAAGCATCGATGAACGAGTCATTCGCGATAACATGGCTGCCAGCGCTGCCCCCAATGTCAATGCAGGTAATATTAGTGACGCAGATGATTGATAACCAGAAATTGGAAAGATATCGACCTTAACTGCAAACAGTAAAATAAGTACAGGACCTAACCAAAAATTTGGCACAGAAATACCAAGTAAGGAAATAAACATGGCTACCTGATCCAACCCACGGCCATGCGTCACTGCAGCAATCACACCCAAAGGAATAGCGATAACAATTGCTGAGATCATCGCAGCAAATGCGAGTACTAATGTGGCACCTAAATGTTGATTTAACAATGATATCACTGATTCACCCGTAAAATAGGATTTACCTAAATCACCGTGAACAAGCCCCCACAAATAATGACCATACTGCATAAGAATGGGTTGATCAAAATGAAAATGCGCAGCTAGCTGTGCGCGCTCCATCTCACTTGCCTGCTCCCCAGCAATTAAATCAACAGGATCACCGGGAATCGCATGAATGAGAAAAAATACAATGGTCGATAATACAAATAATACAGGAATAATCAGTAAGATGCGTTTGAGAATATATTGTCTGAGCATATACTGCACCCTAATCAAGATAAGCACGGTCAGGCTAAATTAACTTATCCCGTGTTTTTTTACTATTTTTTAAATGAAATATCAGCAACCACTGAAAATCCCGCATCCGTACGCAATCGAATACCTTCTAAATCACTCCGATACACAGTGGAATTGCTCTCATACCACATGGGCACCCATGGCAACTCATCGAGTACAATTTTTTGTACCATATGATAATATTGTTTTCTTTTCTCAGAATTAATTGATATCCGCGCCTTTTCCACATACCCATCCACAATGCTATTTTTATAGCGATTGCGATTTACACCATTTGGCGGCCATTTACTTGAATGACATACATCGTAGAAAAAATCGGGTTCAGTAAGAAGCGACCAACTTAGCGAATATAGTTGAAAATTACCTGACTTAATATCCGAATAAAATCGCCCCCATTCATAGGTCTTTACTTCCACATCAACACCAATGGCTTTTAACTGTTGAGAAATCATATGCGCAATATCAATACGCTCTTTATTATTGGATGTTTTATAAACCAATTTAAACCGTGATTTGGGACCATCGCCATCAGGATCAGTATACCCAGCATTATCCAACAATTGCTTTGCTTTTTTAACATTATAGTCATACCCACGAAGCGTCGCATCATAGGCCCAGTTGCTAGGTGCTAGCAGTGAATTCGCTTTTTGAGCCAAGCCTTTAAACCGGTGAGAAATAATGGCATCTCGATCAATCCCATAGGCAAGCGCTTGACGTATGTTTACATCTTTAAGCATAGGGTCCGTCATATTATATCCCAAATATGCAATCACCGCACTAGTACCTGTCTCATGTTTAATATTTGGATCTTCTAATAATTTTGACAATAAGGATGCAGGGATCGAATTCATTACCACATGAATATCCCCCTTCATTAGCTTCATAACACGAACATTATCATCCTTGATAATTTCAAAAGTTACATTGCGAATTTTTGGTTTTAAATGAAAGTGTGTATTAGTCGCCTCTAATTTAATAATGCTGTCCTTCACCAATGAGATTAGACGATACGCGCCAGATCCCATAGGTTGCTGTCCGAACTCATTTTTCATCTGTTTGGCATATTTTTCCGATACGATTCCCATGGTCCATGTGGTTAAAATAGCTGGGTAAGGCGCGTGCAAATCAAAGCGAATTTTTGTGGGCGATAGCACTGTAATTTCTTTAATTTTCTCTAAACTCCCCTTAAACGCAGATTTCACGTCTCCTTTTAGAATTGACTGAAAGGTATAGGCAATATCTGAAGTAGTTAACGGATCGCCATTATGAAAAAATACATCTTTGCGAATTGTGAATACATAACTTTTATCATTGGGCTGCTGGATGCCTGACACCAAATGAGGCTCAGCATTTAAACTTTCTCCAATGCGAAATAAACCATCGTAGAGCAATCGATTCATCTTCATACTCATTGCATCCGTGGCCAAGCGCGGGTCCAACATACGCACACCTCGCTCTAAACCAACTATCAATGCAGTATTTTCCTTTTTATCCGTACATGCAAATGAAAGCATCCCTATCACAATAATAAATATAAAACCTAATATTTGTACTAAATGACTTTTTTTCATAGTCCTTGCTCCAATCCCTATTTTACGATATAAATTTAACAACAATTATTTTTAAATAACGCGTAAACACGTATTAACGAACCCCTAATTTCAAGTCAAATAAATATGATAAAATACTATTTCTTTAATGCATTGCTTATATGCCTATTCATTATTCAATCCCCGGTTACCTTTGCGCGTATGCCTTCGCTTAAATTAATGCATTCAGGCATTGATCCCAATCATACCAGCATTGTAGTTATGGATATCACGGCAAATAAAATTTTATTTGAACACAATCCCAATCTGAAACTAAACCCTGCATCAGGAGTAAAGTTAATTACGGCAGCTGCCGCACTATCCAATCTTGGGCATCATTATCAGCTAAATACACATATTTATAGCGACATTCCCCCTCACAAAGGGCATATCAATAAACTGTATATTAAAGGCACTGGTGACCCCTTTCTAGTTAGCGAACGCATTTGGTTGATTGGCCAGCAACTTCGCGAACAAGGAATTACACATATTGACCATGGCATTATTATCGACAACAGCTACTTTGACGATTATGTGCCAAAGATGGCTGGCGATACCCATCGCGCTTATGCAGCTAAAATCACACCGACCGCTGTTAATTTCAATAGTGTTACCATTAAAATCATACCAGACCCCAACCACCCTAATCGCACAAAAGTAATGACATCCCCTTCTGTGGATTATTTTCACATTCAAAATAAAACAAAAATTGGGAAGAAAAATAATATAACCATTCAATCAACCCCTCTATTATCGGGTGAAAAATTAATTATTACTGGACGCATTGCAAACACACCGAAAGGTCACACAATTTACCGAAGCATTGCCAAACCCAATAAATATACGACTTCCGTGTTTAAATATATACTCAATCAACATGAAATCCATATAGGTCCGCACTCTAGCTCACATGCAATACCACCATCTGCACATCATTTATTGACCTTTCCGTCATTGCCTTTGCGTGACTTAATTATCAGCATGAATAAATTCTCCAATAACTTCATGGCTGAGCAAATTACCAAACATATGGGTGCAACAATGTATGGTGTCCCAGGCACCACAAAAAAAGGACTTCGTGTGATACAGTCCTATTTAAATAAAATTAATGTCAATATTAATGAACATGATATTGAAAATGCATCGGGGCTATCCCATATTACACGCATCTCTGCAAAACAACTATCCGATGTATTAGTTGCCACCTATAACAACTTTAAAATAGCACCTGAATTTATGAGCGCCCTATCTGTCATGGGCATTGATGGCACGACAAAAAAATGGCCCTATGCCAAGCAAATGCCTGGAAATGCACGCAGTAAAAGTGGCTCACTTACAGGAATTAGCAGCCTCAGTGGATATATTCCATTACGAAATAATCATATAGGTGCATTTGTGTTCATCTCAAATAAGTTACCAAAAAATCTTTATTCTGCTAGGGATGCTCATGGACACTGGGTCTATACATTATTGGAACGATTTTAATGACACAATCTCGCGAACAAACGATTATCAATATACTTCTTATCATATGCCTCATCTTGGGCATCATCACACTGATACTATTTATCATCCCAGACAAAGTTGCTATAACGGGTCATGATATACCTCAGGGAGATACATCCTTACCATTGCTTAGGGATATTGTTCCCGCATTACCTCAAACAACGATTCAAAAAAAACAACCCTCTATTACATTGCGATTAAATCCTGACCGCACAATACAATCAACTTCCAAAAATAATCACCATGCAATCACACCTTCCCCAAAAAAAATATCACCCAATCAGATTAATCATCATGCATCTAAATTGTCTACACTGGGCAAAAAAAAGACCTATGCCAATTGGATGCGACACCCAACAGTTTTAAAACAGGACATTCAATTTTGGATCGATATTTACAGCAAATACACAGGCAATCACGTGGTACTTCATCATCCACGCTATCTTCATATTATATATGATATCGTTGATTTAACAGACATTGATCAAAACAATCGTTTGAGCGATTTAGAAAAAGAATTTCAAAAAGAAAAACGAGTGGATAATCGTCGTGATGAAATTGAAGACATACTAATTACAATTTCAAGCGGCACGCCAAATCGCTACCTAACAGACTATGCATTCACAATCAAAGAGATGTTTGCAAAAACTAGTGAAAAAGATGCCATTCTTAATGCGCATAAAAAACATGGCATTCGGGCACAATATGGGCAACGCGATAAATTTAAAAATGCATTACAGTTATCCGGCGCTTATTTAGGAGAAATTGAAAGTATCTTTGATCAATACAAATTGCCCAAAGAAATCACTCGATTGATATTTGTTGAGTCCATGTTTCAAGTTAAGGCACAAAGCAGTGTAGGAGCCGCAGGGTTATGGCAATTTATGAGAAGCACTGGCAAACAATACTTAACAATTAATCGTTTTGTCGATGAACGATTTAACCCCATTGAGTCTACCCATGCTGCTGCAAAATTACTTCGCTATAATTACAATACAATCGGTTCCTGGCCATTAGCGATTAATGCCTATAATACAGGCTTGGGTCGAATGAAACAGGCTGTAAAAAAATTAGGTACAAAAAATATTTCGACGATCGTCAGACGATTTAAGCATCGCAATTATGGCTTTGCATCACGCAATTTCTTCTTAGAATTTTTAGCCGCCCATCATGTCGCAGAAAATTATCATAAATACTTTGCAGCAATTTCTTTTAACACTCCCATGAATTTCGATGAGCTTTTACTGGAACGTCATATTTCCGTACCGCATACAATTGCACTTACCAATCACAGCCTCGATGAATTTCAAGCACTTAATCCACAACTCACAGATGCAGTTATATCTGGAAAATTTTTACTTCCCATGGGATATAGCATCATCGTACCTGAGGGTAAGCAAAATTTCTTTGCCAAAGCATGTGAACTTGCCCCAAAAAGCAAACGCGGCCCCATTAAACATATCGTGCAAAAAAATGAATCCCTCGCATCAATCGCAAAAATTTATGGCATGACATTTAAAGACTTAAAACTTGCCAATCGCGGCATTTCCCGAAAACCCAGACAACGCCAAGCAGTAATCATTCCATTTGAGAAGTGAGTCGTATATTACAGACATATCCAATCTGAACAACATCGAAGATGGGTATTAATATTTTCCATGCAGACGATGGCGACTTATAGGGATGATTATCCTTTCATCGGAGAATGCAATATTTTGAATAAAATCTGTTAAATACAGTTTTCACATACGACTATTTTACGATAACATCGTAAAGTGGTCAGACTTGCGAATAACTATGGGACTGTTGATAAATAGAAATTTTTGGGGGTTGTTCAAAGATGCGAGAGATTCTAGGGTCCCGCAAATCCGTAAGCGGATTGTACATGCGAGCACATAAGGGTTCTAAGAAACACCGAAAATGGGAGTTCCCAAGAGCACTCCCACTATAGCAAATTACTCCTTAAATACCATATCAATACACATCACCGCAGCTAAAATTAGCTTTCTAATATCACTATCCGCAGGCACACTATCGAAAATATCCAATACATAATTATCTGCGCTGGTAAATAATTCTTTACCTAGTCCTGCCCATTTCTTTGTCACATGTGCCAATTCTTTTTCACTTTCCATTTCTTTAAAATGAAAATCCCAGCCCGTCCACTTGCCTTGAAGCACGCATATGGGCATTTCTTTCGCATCCATTACTATAAATTTTCCACCAACTGAAAAGAGTTTTTGCTTAAAATAGCCGATTATCTGTCCACTACCATCATATACAGTAATCATGGATACAAAAATAGATACACCGCGCTTGACTGTAAGTATAATGTTGCCGTTCATATCTCGAATATCAATATGAAATGGCGTCATACGTTTATAATCAGTAAATCGAAGCAATTTGGTAAGAATACCTAATTTATCCTCACGACATTGAAGCACATGTGAATTATCGTTTAAGTCAAATAAATCAAAATTATTGGCTGCCTTAAACATGCCCACATGCTCTTTTACTAAAAACTGATTGATTGTATTCCACATAATTCTCTCCCTTGTTTAGCTTTGAAAAAATAATTCAAACACGAATAAAGCAATCTCAATGGCAATTAAAATCACAATCGCCCATTCCAAAAATGTGGCATGACGATTATATAGTAAATCAGAAATCAATTCTAAATTTTCCTGAATCATACGCAATTTATAATCCAAACTGCGATATCTATCGCGAAGTTCAAGTGCAATGGATAGGTCTCGGTACAAACAATCCAATATTGGATCATCCCATGTTTCATCGGGTTTATCCAAAATATATAGCGATGCAATCAATTGCGTTTTGGCAATTATACATTGACCAATAAATATTTTTAAGTCTTTTGCACTACGATGCAAGCGCCCATTTGCCTTTAAATCATGACCTATGTCTGCTATTTGACAAAACATATCATCCACTTTGTCTTCAAAATACTCAAGAGCTGTGGATTGGCCTAAAATAAATGCAATAAGCTCCAAGCGATCAATACGATTACTATCCAGAGTCACACTTTCAAAACTCACGGATACAGGTAATTTATCGCCAATCTCAACTAAAAACTCTTCGCTGATTATTGTAGTTATCTGTTCGTCCACTAAGGTTCGAACACGTGCAATAATTTCACGCTGTTGTTCTGGATTTACATCGAAAAAAATAATGGCACCAAATTTATAAATAAAAAAATAACTATTTTTATTATCCTGATAAATTAATCGATCCACTGATTGCTGGCAGGCCGGCATATCAAATAATCGAGCAACCTCTTTTAACTTTAAATTCTCCGTAATATGATATGCATAAAAATGACTTTTACAAATATCCTTATGTAAAAAACCCATCTTTAACCCCATTTATTCAGGAAGTGCCGGTTTTAAACTGGCCTTAAGCTAGCTGTCATGATACATAGTCATAATCAAAGAAACAAGGAGATACTATACTCATGTCATATTTTTCCATCCGATTAGGCATTATTATCTTACTCACTCTATCCACATCATGTGGTTTTTTTTCGCAAACACCCTTAGGAAATACTGACAATCCAATTAAATTTTATTTAATGCCACATCATAAACCAATGCTCCTAAATAAGCATGTTCCTCAAATAGAATATTTTTTGGAAACACATACTGGACTTGCAATTCGTATTATAGTGCCCAATGATAATATATCGACCATTCAGGCCTTTGGCAAAGGCCATGCACATATCGCACTCATCAATACTATGAGCTATTTACTTGCCCATGACTGGGCCAAGGCAGAAGCCCATCTCATATCGCTATATAATGATATTTATCAGGATTATTCCGGAGAGATTTTAATTCATACGGAAAGTAAAATTAATGATTTAACACAATTACAGGATAAAAAAATCGTATATGCCAATGCTTTTTCAGCTAGCGGCTACCTGTATGCCATGAAATTATTGCATAACCATCAGGTAAAACCTGCAACCAGTATATTTGCAACTAGCCATGCAAATGCCATTGAAATGCTCTATAACAAACAAGTGGATGCTGCAGCCACCTACCACACACGTCCCAATTCTAGCGGAGAATCACGTGATGCGCGCATTCATTTAGTTGAAAAATATCCGGATATATTTTCCAAACTTCGCATCTTATCATTAACCGATCGCATTCCCAATGCGCCCATTGCATTTCAAAAAAACTTACCTCAGGATATTAAAACAAAACTCGTAGGCGCATTGATTGAATTTTCCCGCACAACGGATGGACGCATGGCACTAAGCAAACTATACAATATCACTGGATTTGCAGTCACAAATGATGCACATTATGACCAAGTGCGACATACTATTACAGATATGGGTAAAAAAGTTAGGGAACTCGTACCAGGAGGACTAACATTCTACAAAGATAATATCCTTCGCAATAAAAATTAAGATAATTGCTGTAATAAAAAAACTACCATCAAATACTATAGTGATCGCAAACCACATATTTATGAGACTATTTTCATAGCCTTTAAAATACGTTCTTTCGTCAGTTCGAAATGCGCCATCAACTGATCAGCAGGCGCAGACAATCCAAATGCATCTATACCAATGGTAATTCCCTGTAAGCCAACAAAACGTTGCCAACCTGTTGTACTACCCGCTTCCACGCTGATGCGTTTGATAATATGAGCAGGCAATACATCATTTTGATAGGACAGATCCTGCTGTAAAAATAATTCCCATGAAGGCATCGATATCACACGTATGCCAACACCCTGCTCATCAGCAATTTTTGCAGCCTCAATAGTTATATACACTTCCGAACCTGTGGCGATAGCTAAGACATCAACATTTCGTTCTGATTCCCATACAACATAGGCCCCTCTACTCACACCCGTAGACAATACATCAAAGTCAACCATCAATGTCACTACATTTTGACGCGTTAGTATCAATGCTGTTGGACCTTTAGCAAGCATGGCTTGCTGCCACGCGGCAATGGTTTCATTGGCATCTGCAGGGCGAATCACTGTCAATCCTGGAATTAACCGCATGGACATAATATGTTCAACAGGTTGATGCGTAGGACCATCTTCCCCCACACCAATGGAATCATGTGTGAACACAAATATGCTATTGCTTTGCATCAATGCAGCCATACGCAAATCCGCGCGCATATAATCTGAAAACACCAGAAATGTCGCACAAAAAGGTAGCAATCCACCATAAATAGCCATACCATTTATAATCGCACCCATGGCATGTTCGCGTATTCCAAAATGAATATTGCGGCCCTGATTATTTTGAGCGGACAGACTCATTTCATCGGTTATTTTTGTATTATTGGAAGGGCTCAAATCCGCAGACCCGCCAATAAAACAAGGAAGTGCTGCTGCAATATGATTGATCACATGGCCGGATGCACTTCTTGTGGCTATCATTTGACCTTGTTCATAAGGAGGTATTGTCTGACATACGGGCATATCCATAGTACCCTGAACCATCATGTATAATTCATTCCACTCTTTGGAATATTTTTTTTGATACTGCGTGGCATGTTCATTCCACTGATCATAATATATTTGTGCATTGTTTTGCATCATTGAAAAAGAATCGATCACCGCTGTTGGTATAGCAAATGATTCATTTGGATCAAATCCAAAATTTAGTTTCGTTTTTGCCAGAACATCTTTTCCTAGAGGCGCACCATGAGAACTTGACAAGTCCTGTTTTGCACTGCCGAATCCAATATGCGTTTTTACAATAATTAATGACGGTTGTTCCAAACATGCCTTGGCACAGTGTATCGCATGATCAATCTCAGTTAAATCATTGCCATTCTCAACATGAATCACTTGCCATCCCAGCGATTCAAATCGTAATGCCGTATTTTCTGAACAAGTAATTTCCGTACGACCTTCAATTGTAATTTGATTATCATCATATAGATAAATAATCTTTCCCAATTGTTGATGACCCGCAAAGGATGCCGCCTCATTGGAAATGCCTTCCATTAAATCACCATCCGATACAATGGCAAAAGTAAAATGATTGATAATAGCCATGGCATCACGATTATATCTTGCAGCTAAAAACCGCTCTGCCAAGCCCATTCCAACACCCATTGCAAACCCTTGACCCAAAGGACCTGTACTTACATCCACACCATTGGTATAGCCAAATTCTGGATGTCCAGGTGTTAGACTCTGATATTGACGAAAGGCTTTTAAATCATCCAGGGATAAAGCATTTGTTCCCCCTCGTAAGTGAAGCAATGCATATAATAATGCAGAGCCATGCCCTGCGGATAGTACAAATCGATCTCTATTAAACCAATGTGAATCACGTGGATTTGTATGAATATGCGATTTAAATAATACATATGCCATCGGTGCAGCACCCAAAGGCATACCCGGATGACCAGATTTTGCTTGTTCCACCATGTCTGCCGCAAGCAATCGAATGGTACTTACACACTGTTCATCAATTGAGGTAAAATTAGACATTATTTTTTCTCCGAAATAATCCATATGTAAATACATAACTATTAACGACCAATAAAATAAACAATACACTACACGCTGTTTCAAACAAGGACGGCAATAAAGACAGATGCTCATGCATATCAAATGAAAACTGAGTGGGCTGCCAAATAAAATTTAATAAATACCCGAATGCAATGCTAAATACGGAAATACACGTCACGTAGACAATCACCGCTTTCCGTCCAAGCTCTTTACTGATGACTGATATAGTCACTGTATTTGTTGCAGGACCTGCCAATAAAAAAACAAGCGCCACTCCTGGGGACAACCCTTTCATCATAAGCGATGCAGCAATAGGAATGGATCCTGTTGAACAAATATACATAGGAATACTGATAAGTAAGATTATAATCATGGATAATAATGTATGATCGGAAAATGCTGTCATCAGCGTATCTGGCACCAAATAGCTAATCAAGGATCCAACAAGCAATCCGACAAACAACCATTTCCAAATATCATGCAATAATGTGACAAAACCATACTCACATGCTTGACGAAATTTAGATACACTCTTCTTTTGAGCATGAGAGCAACATGACGATATTTTTTCTATATTTTTTTCTTCCACAGGCGAGGGCATTTCTTTTTTTTCAATAAATAGGCTACTGATTATCCCCACTAAAATTGCAGTAATACTGGACACAATCACTCGAAAAACAGAGAACAAGCCACCAAACAATGCATACGTAGCTAAAATAGAATCCACTCCTGTAATAGGAGTTGCCACCAAATAGCTAAGTACTGCACTTTTACTCGCCCCTTGTTTTTTTAGCATCATCGCAGATGGAATAACTGAGCATGAACAAAGCGGCAACGGAATACCTAGAATAACAGCCTTAACAATTGATAATAAATTATGTTTAGATAGATGGCGACTTAACCATTGTATAGGGAAATAGCTATGCAATATTCCCGCAATAACAAATCCAAACAACAAATAGGGACTCATTTGATTGAACAAGCCTACAAATTCGCGTGCATAGCCTAAAATAAATTCAATTATAGTCGTCATAAATCACCTATTTGAATAAAATAAGGGCGATATTACTCGCCCTTAAATCATATATCTCAATGATATATCTAATGTAATCGATCAGCGTATTTTATATAAACCGGTGTTTATTATTGTTGCAGCACTTGCCGGTCATTTCTATATGACTGGATGCCCGATACATGCATTCGGGCATGACATGCCTTAAGAGCTATCAGATAAATACACATCTTACACCTTTGCAAATTGATCTTTGCCAACACCACATTCTGGACAAATCCAGTCTTCGGGTAAATCATCAAATGATGTTCCTGGGGCAATACCTTCCGCTGGATCACCTTTACCTGGCTCATATACATATCCACATACTTCACAAATCCACTTATCCATGTTTGTCTCCTTTTGATTTATATTGTCTATACTGCGCATATGTTAATGGATCACCCGATTCATGCGTGCCCGCACGCGTCACATCAGCAATAAATAAATAATGTGTACCCAAATCCAATGTTTTATCTGCGATTACGCGACATTCAAAAAAACTCTTTGCACAAGGAATAATTGGCATTCCATTCTCAGCAGTCACATACTCCAATGACTCAAATTTATTTACCTTGCGTCCACTTTGAAAACCAAAGTGCTTTACCTGCTCGTAACAAGTTGAATTTTCACGGTCAATCACATTGACCACAAATACACCTGTTTTTAAAATCATCTCACCAGTCAGTGAGCGTTTACCAACGCCAATTGTAACTCTAGGTGGTACATTGGTAATCTGCATCATGGCATCCAAACACTGCCCATTGGGTTGATCATCCATAGAACTCGTTAAAACATATAAACCATGCGTTACAGTAAATAGCGCTTGGTTTAACCCCGCAATATCACTTACAATATTAAATTCACTCATAGCAATCCTTAATAGTATTGATTCAATACATCCTTAAATTGATTTTCATAACTCACATACTCACACAATGATTCACTTTGAATCTGGGGGAAATGTGTCATATACTCGGATCGGTCATTTTGATAAATTACGCCAATTGGAATATCATCTCCCCATTGCATGGCCATTTGCAATGCATTGGCATGCTCTGTTGGATCGTAGGAAGAGTTAATTTCCTTACAACGATTTTTATACCATAAAAAATTATTCACTTTATTAAATGATACACATGGCATCAGCACATCCACCAATGAAAAACCTTGGTAATCCATTGCCTTTGAAATCATATCCGATAGATGCTCTTTATTACCGGAAAAACTTCGAGCCACAAACCCCGCTTGAAGCGATATCGCCACAGCCAATGGGTTAAATGGACTGGATGGTGCACCAAAGGGCTGCGCCTTTGTTATTGTCCCCTGGTCAGAAGTTGGACTTGCTTGCCCTTTTGTCAAACCATAAATTTGATTATTGTGCACAATCAATGTGATATTCACATTGCGACGTATGGCTGCTAGAAAATGATTTCCTCCCTCACCATAATTACATCCCTCACCACTATGCACGACAACATTTAAATTGGGATTGATCATTTTTGCAGCTGTGGCTACTGGCAGTGCCCGACCGTGCAGCCCATTAAACACATTGGCATTTAAATAGTGCGGTAATTTTGCCGATTGCCCAATGCCGGATACCAATAAAATATCCTTTGGATTCAAATTCTTCTTTGCAAATGTATGCTTAACAGTTTCTAAAATCGGAAAATTACCACAACCCGGACACCATGCAGTTTCATAATTACCAAAATCAGCGACACAACTCATATTACACCTCCAGTTGATCTAAAATATAATCCATTGTCATTGGTAATCCATCATAACGCAATATTTGCTTGTCAAAATTATAACCGCCCTCTGTACGCATCACTTTTGCAAATTGCGCGGTGGCATTACCTTCAACAATAACTCTTGTTTTTGCGACCTCAAATAACGGCTTTAATGCATCATCGCGAAATGGCCATACTTGCGAATAATGCACGCATGCAGCCATTACATTTTTTTCATCCATGGTATCCACACTATCAAGCATAGCACCCCAGGACGACCCCCAACCGACGAGCAATATATCTGGCTGATCACAACCATACACAGTTGCAGAAATGCATTCCGCCTGAATACCCTCATTTTTTTTCAAGCGTTTATCCATCATCTGCACGCGTATGGATAAGTCCTCAGTTAAATGACCATCCTCTGTATGCTCATCACTATCGCATACAACTAAATGCTCACTTTGCCCTGGAAATAAACGCGGGGAGATACCATCCTCTGTCAGCATATAACGCTGATATACACCATTAACATCATCAGGCAATGACCCTATACGAATTGGTGATATTTGAGATAATGCCTGTGGCGATACATTGCGATAGGAATCCGCTAAGAATTGATCGGTTAGAATAAATGTTGGCGATTGATATTTCTCCGCAATTCGGAAGGCTTCTCTGGTTGTGTGATAGCAGTCATCCACATTAGCTGGTGCATAAATTGCCCGTGGAAATTCCCCATGCCCGGAATATAAAATTAAATTTAAATCACCCTGTTCTGTACGCGTTGGTAAACCAGTAGCTGGACCTGGACGCTGTGCAATACTTACTACTACAGGTGTTTCTGTCATACCTGCCAAGCTAATCCCTTCACACATGAGCGCAAAACCACCACCAGAAGTCGTTACCATTGCAGGCACGCCTGCGTAGGATGCACCTATCGCCATATTAATTGCAGCAATTTCATCCTCAGCCTGATCCACCAATACATGCATTTGTCCCGCATGATTGATAATAGTCTGTGCAATGGAGGTTCCTGGCGTCATGGGATAATAGGCCATATACTTTAAACCTGCAGATAATGCCCCCAAAGCAATCGCCTCATTTCCATTGATCATCATATTTTTTTGTGGCTGAGATATTTTTTCCAAAGCATCAAAGTCACAGGATTTTCTTGCTACAAAACCATATGCTGCCTGCAAGGATTTTGTATTTTCAGAAACAATATCTTGGCTTTTTTTAGAAAAGGTCTCTTTTAACAATTGCTCTATTGTTGCAGACTTAACACCTAATAGAGATCCAGCAACTCCCAATGCCACGGTATTCATATAGCGTTTATCTGATAAATCCTTATATGGCACGCATAAGCCCCCATCATTCATAAAAGCTTCATCAGCGATTATTATGCCATTTTTTGCAATATCCCCCTGATGTAAACGAACGGTATCCTGATTGAGTGCAATGAGTAAGTCAATTTGTTGAGCTGGCGAACGAAGTTCCTCCGTACTCACTTGAATACGAAATGTATTATGTCCACCACGAATGCGTGACATATAATCCTGTACAACAAGTACATGATATCCCTCACGAATGAGTGCTTTTGACAAAAACTGACCAATGGTCACAAGGCCTTGGCCTGCCTCACCACCAATTACAATATGATACTGATTTTTAGTCATAATAGTACCTATCTATGCACCATCCATGGTGCTATGTTCTTGTTCCATAAACCATGCCGCAGGATCCACCAAATACAATTTCATATCCGTTAATGTATCATGATGATTTTTTTCTTCATCAATCATTTGCTGGATAAAATCACGCTCTAAATTGTCTGTGGCACGAGCAAGCGCTTCTGTATAAAAACCAACTGCTTTCATCTCAAATTCAATACCAATGTTCAATGCATCGACATCATTAGTATTGGCTGATATTTTATTTCCATGCTTAGTTGCAAGGTCACGAAAAATTATTCGTAAATCCGCATGAGCGTCCTGCACATTTTTCCAGTCAGCATTCCAGGTCTTTCCCTGCGTTAACTGATTGTAAATTACTTTAATGCGAAGCGTATGCACATCCTCATCATTTTTTAAAATGGTAAAGATCTCTTTTCCCACTGGATTCTCACAGCTTTTCATTGCTTTTTCATAGAATAATCTCCCTTTATCTTCCATGTCCAAAGCTGTTTTAAGCATTTCTATTGCCGTTTGTGTCATTACTCCCCCTTTAATTAAAAATATGGCCGACAAAAAGGTCGGCCATGTATTTTTTTACATAACTCCATATAACCGACTGCTTATTTTTCTGTAGTGCTTGATATCGTACCTATCTGTCGACTAGATAATTCTCTATCAAGCATTACCAGTCCCTGACCAGAGTCCTTAATCAATCGCAATTGATTGACAATTTTAGAGACGCTTTCTTCCTCTTCTACCTGCTCATCCACAAACCAATTGAGTAAATTAACCGCGGCAAAATCAGACTCTTCATGGGCGAGTTTCATTAACTGATGAATACGACCTGTAATCATCTGCTCATGCGCATAGGATTCCTCAAATACATGTGTAGCCGATTCCCAGCTATTTTTTGGTTTTTCAATGCTCATCAGAACAACTTTACCACCACGGCCGATCACATGATCAAATAGTTTCATGGCATGAAGCATTTCCTCATGCGCTTGAACGCGCATCCACGCTCCCATACCATCAAAACCTTCAACTTCTAAATGTGCAGCCATGGACAAGTATAAGTAGGATGATGTCATTTCAAAATTAATCTGTTCATTGCATGCATCTTGCATTTTTTGACTAATCATTGGCCGCCTCTTTTTTCCATAGACCATGCAAATTACAATATTCTCTAACCTCAAAGCTACTTGGCATTACAGGGAAAAAAACTGTTGGCTCATCGCCTGGATTTAAATAATGCGTATATACTTCACTACCCGCAATCAACTGAATCCATTCGATATAATGCTCATCAAGCATGGGATGAGCAACTTCACCCACCGTTACACAAATACCCTTATCCTGCACATCGATAACCGGCACATGTTTTTCCATTGCCGCATCTTTAGAATTTGCACTCATTAATGTCATGGAATTGTCGCAACAAACAAGCATCCCTGCACCACCATGCATTAACTCCACCATATTCCCACAACAATCACATTTATATACCTGACATTTTTCAGTCATAATTATCTCCTTATTCAATTAATAATTCATCGGTTTTAATTCAAAATGCGCCTTTGGATGCGCACATGCCGGACATTTATCCAAGGCATCTTTCCCAGTATGCAAGTACCCACAGTTTTGGCAACGCCATACAACCTCTGAGTCTTTTGCAAAAATAGAATTATTCTCAATATTTTTCAGTAGTT
>CAYZSU010000021.1:18612-32356 GCA_964480565.1 uncultured Myxococcales bacterium
GTACCGCTCATCATGATATTTTTCAGCAACTGCAATAGACTCAAACACCTCTGCAATAGCATCAAAGCCCTCTTCACGCGCAATTTTTGCAAACCCCGGATACATCTCAGTCCATTCATAATTTTCACCACCAGCAGCCGCAGCTAAATTTTCTGCAGTTGTTCCAATCTTACCTGCTGGAAAGGATGCTTGAATTTCAAGATCGCCACCTTCTAGAAACTTAAATAAACTCTTAGCATGTGCTTTTTCATGATTAGCAGTCTCTTCAAAAATCTTTGAAATTTGAACAAAGCCCTCTTTTTTTGCTTGCGCAGAAAAGTAGGTATATCTGTTACGTGCTTGAGACTCTCCTGCAAATGCAGTGAGTAAATTTACTTCTGTACGACTTCCCTTTACGCTCATAACTCTCCCCTTTATTGATCAATTGATTTAATGTGATGTATTCTTCTGACATTGCTCACAGATACCTCTAAACATGATTGTATAATCTTGTAAACAATGACCTTTTGATTTTTCCATAATAGGCGTTAATGCACTTTTTGAGTCAATAAATATATCTATAATTTGTTCACATGCATAACAAAACATATGATCATGTGGGTGAATATTGGCATCATAGCGTTTTTTAGAATCATTGATATCCAGAACAATAATCTGTCCTGCATCCGATAAGATATCTAGATTTCGATATACAGTGCCCAAGCTGATATAGGGCATTTTTTCTTTTACAAGATTATAAATTGTTTGCGCAGTTGGATGTGATGTTTGCTTTTGAAGCTCATCTAAAATTGCCTGTCGCTGGCATGTATTGCGAAGTATTTTTTTTGCATTCATTATCAGGAAAAATTCCTATTAGATAGTTCTACTTTAGTCAAGCAATATCTTGTTTTAATTCACGTATTTTTTTCCGACGTATGCGCAATTCATCATTCACAAATTGAATAATCTGCTCTTGAGAATGAGTTGAAAAAGAAGTTTGACTATTCATAGTTTTATCAATGACAAACATACCACCCCAACATTGATTATCACTCACATCATCACCACCATCGCGAATTGTTGTAATTGGAAACAGGTAATCATCTCCAAAGGAACGATCCAATTCTGGGATATGAATTAAATATTTTTCACCCACATGAATAGACGCACTTTTCTCTAAAATCTCAAAAGCCAAGCCCCCTGCGCTTAAATCCACAATACCAATTGGCACGCTATTATTTTCTGATATTAATAAATTGGCTTGGTACTTTTGTAATATATCAATACGATAAAATTCACGACGATTAAGCGTCTGTATGGTTGCAGTATCAATGGCAAGCTCCACCACATCCACCTTGTCTTCAACAATCTTTTGATATGACAACTGACATTCAAATTGTGCAATACCTCGATTATCCTTTAATACCACATAGCCAAAAAATCGATCCATATGCTTCATTTCATCATGCACATCCACAAAAAACGAGCTTGCCTGCATTCGCCGAATATGAACATTTTTCACAATTTCACCGAGTTTAAAATAAAAAATCAGCCGCGTTGGATCAATGCACTGTGCAAGATTAAATTCAGATAACCCCATAATTTCCTCCAAAATGGTATGTCATGCTGTGTAAATTTATATACTATGTACAACTATATTTTATTTTGACGTATTTGTTGGCGATTAATAAATGCCACTATTTTGTTTTGCTGCTCATTGGTAAACATATGATTACTAATTTTTTCATTTAGAATAAATTGACCCCCATAAGAAAAATCATCATTTCCTGTCTCTTCTTTTCGAATAATTTGAAATGGAATCCATTCCAAATCAAAATTCAGAATATTAAAAAAAACTTTAAAACAGCAAATTGATTGTAACTCCAATTCCTCTCTCGCTATAAACCCAAGGCCACCTGCACTTAAATCAATTATACGAATAGGGACATGACTTTCATCACTTACTTGTATCATTGTCACTGTATCCATACCTTGAGACAATCGAAAAAATTCACGTCGATTTTCATGTTGAATAGTGGATACGATGACTTTTAGCGGAATAAAATCCAATCGATCAGACACTACATGCTTTTTTTGAACCAATACGCTGCATGATAAAATTCCATTAGAAACAAACAGTTGAATTTGCAATCGTTTCTGAGATTCGATTTCGTGAATATTATCTACATATAAGAATTGTTTATCAACGCGCCGTAATTGAACTGAATGTTTATGTCCATTATGAAAGAAATATAACTGACTAAATCGTGGATCAATTAATTTTCTAATATCAACGGTTTCACCCATAAGCCCTCATGGCGTGGCTTATCGTTTTTTATGAACATGTGTCAAGAAAACAGTTATGCGTTCATAACCGACTGAAATGATTGGCCTAATTCAACACATTTTTTCAAGTCATCGTCAGTAGGTGCACAATGCGCTTCAATGGCAGGTGCAGCCATCTCCCAATTCACTGATTTTGCAAAAGCTTCAATTGAACTGACACCACCACCGCTCCAACCATAAGTACCAAAAATACCAATGACACGATTTTTTAATTGCTTATGTTCCAACATGCGGATCAATTGATCCATGGGCGGAAATAGTTTCATATCATATGTAGGTGCTCCTAGCACAATCCCTTTATACTTCCACGCATCACGAATTAAGTATGATAAATGAGAATATGCCACATTATGCACACGTACATCTGAAATATTGCAATTGGAAATCCCTTTAAGCACGGCATCCATCATCTTCTCTGTATTGCCATACATAGATCCATAGGCAACCATTACCCCTTCAGACGATTCATGTCGACTCCAACGATTATAACGATCAATAATACCTTTAACATCTTTTCGCCATACGACACCATGTGTCGAACCGATCATCTGTACATCTAGGCCTGACAACTTACTGATCGCCTTTTGGACGGTAATGCAATATTTGCCAACAATATTTGAGAAATAACGTAAAATCTCATCCTCATAATATTTAATATCCACTTCATCATCAAAAATACCACCACCCAATGCGCCAAAACCGCCAAACGCATCGCCAGAAAAAAGCATTTTTGTTTCAGGATCATAAGTCATCATTGTTTCCGGCCAGTGAACCATAGGCGTCATAAAAAACTGTAAGTGCTGCTGCCCAAGCTCCAACACATCACCATCCTCAACTAAATGAATATTATCCGTAATATTAAAAAACTGTTTCAAGAAATTCGCTGTTTTTGCATTACCCACAATCACAAGCTCTGGGTAAATATTTAATAATGTTTGAATGGATCCAGAGTGATCCGGTTCCATATGATTGACTATCAAATAATCCACTTTTTTATCGCCAATAACTGATTTTATTTTATCAATAAATTCCTGAGAAGAGCCATATTTAACCGTATCAATTAATGCCACCTTATCATCATTAATCAAATAAGAATTATAACTCACGCCGCAAGGCAATGGCCACAAGCCCTCAAATCGATGAGTGCTGCGATCATTGACACCTATCCAATAAATTTTATCATTGATGGGAATTGCTTGCTGATAATTCATGATAGTCTCCAAATATTCATTATTTGTTGGTTTTCGCGTTTGGGGAAATACTTCCAAATTGCAATTCCGTCAAGTTTTTCCGCATTATAGGCCAAGGAAAACGCATTTTAAAGTTATCAAAAGATGCTATTTGCTGTATATTCCCGTTATCCTTAGCTAATGATGGGAGGGGATGAGCAATCTTGCAACTAGTACATTGAGGGGGTGCCCTCAAAATGTCCATCTTCTGTGTTTTTCAACAACCCCATAAAAATAATTGTGTAACTGCAAACGTCACATAGGGAAAAATCAATATGAATAAAAAGGAGCTCCTAAAAATCGGATACGATGAGCGAATAGAAAGTATAAGTACTGAGTACATTAAAAATGAATTCACTATTGCTCGAATAATCGAGGTTAACAAAAATAGATATACAGTATCAAATGGCTGTCACGAAATGCCTGCAGAGCTCTGTGGTAAATTTTTGTTCGACATAGAGGAGATACCAAGCAATTTCCCTACTGTTGGCGACTGGGTAGCAATACAGGCACTCTCTAATAATACACTTGCTATTATTCACTCTGTATTGCCTCGTAAGACACTGTTGAAGCGTAAAGAGGCGGGCAAGAAAGTAGAATTCCAGCTGATTGCTGCCAATATAGATATTGGATTAGTAGTGCAATCGGCAAATCAGATTAACCTTAACCTGCTGGATAGATATTGCGCAATGCTATATGAGAGCAGTATACAACCTCTAGCGGTATTTACGAAAAAGGATCTGCTCACACCTGATGAGATCTCATCCGTACAAAGTGATCTTGCAATATTGCACATGCAATATGTGTTTATCAGCAATGCCGTCGAAGGTGGAGAAATGGATCTATCCAGAAATCTTTCTCCAAGAAAAACATATTGCTTGCTTGGCAAATCCGGAGTCGGCAAGACATCCATCCTCAATCGATTGCTTCATAGTGATGAATTCAAGGTAAATGATGTTCGAGAAAAAGATGGAAAGGGAAGACATACCACTACAAAGCGACAGCTCGTGTGTCTTGATTCCGGCAGCATCTTCATTGACACGCCAGGCATGCGAGAGCTTGGAAATTTCAAGATAAATAAGGGTATCGATGAAACATTTGAAGAGTTCTCATCGCTAGAGTTATCCTGTTATTTCAGAAATTGTACTCATACCCACGAAGGGGGATGCGCAGTCCTTGAAGCTATATCTCAGGGGAAAATCGAGCAAACTCGATATGATAATTTTTTAAAGCTCAAACGAGAGGCAGAATTCTATGACATGTCATATCAAGAAAAGCGTCATAAGGATAAATCTTTTGGAAAAATGATAAAGCAGTACAAGAAATTTAAAAAACACCGATAAGGAAAACCCCTCCACTATTTTGCATAATGGAAATCCCCTTAGGTCAGATATATTGTATTCTTTGATATTGGATCTAATCCATGCACCCAGTGTTTTCCATTGGAAAACGGATATTTGGCACTTCAACGCAACATCCCCACATATCAACCGATAATATGTGTAGAGACAGAATTTAATTCTAATAAACACATATAAACATCGCATAATACTCAGAATGCTTAATTGGACTGGTGAAAAATAGCAATTTGTGGGGTTGTTCAAAAATGTCCAGATTCAAGACGAACAGCAAATTCAATGAAAGCGCATACATAAGAGTATGTAACTGATTTGAATTTGCTGGACAACACCGAAGAGTGCGCGTTCCCAAGGGCAACCCCACTCTATATTTCTATTGAACCATATGCAGGTCTGAATTATGGTAAAATCACCATGAATATGAAATTTCTACACCACATTCAATTCGATGACCAACCAATTAAACGCATTTTTTGCATGGCAAATAGCGTTATTGTTCAAACCAGCCGCAGCTGTATTGGCACTGCCTATCACCATAATCGCATCTCACAAACAGATATTGATGCCATGTCCAATCTCTTGTGCCGCACACAAATGGCTGTTGATTATATCCTCACTCACGCCCATCAACACCTTTCAATTGCAATAGCCTGCATCAATGCAAGCATATCCCATACTGATATTCATCACAATGCATCTGCAACCGCATCACTGGATTCGTCGGATCATATAGTCCAATTATGTCACCAAAAACGGGTATTAATGATTGGCAATTTGGGATTTTCAGAGCGATTGGCCGCTCAGTGCCAGGCACTGTGGATATACGACAACAATCCACAAAATATAAGTTCACATATGATTTCATCCGCTCAACTGCCATCTATTTCAAAACAAGCGGATATATGTCTGATCACTGGCTCAGCGCTGTCCAACAATTCCTTGAAAGATCTCCTACCACATATATCCCATTGCTATACTGCAATGATTGGCCCCAGCACCATACTATCACCAGTGTTATTCGATTATGGCATTGATAGTTTGCATGGCATTTACATCGACAATCCTAAATTATTTTTAGCTGATATTGCAACGGACAAACGAATTATCCATTGTAAGGGTGTAAAACGTGTAGTGATTACAAAAAAAGGCAATCCATAATGGATTGCCTTGGTCGGGGTGAGAGGATTCGAACCTCCGGCTTCCTGCTCCCAAAGCAGGCGCTCTGCCAGGCTGAGCTACACCCCGTTAACATTGGCGCGATCTATGCCTTGTTTTTCAAAAAAGATCAACTAAAATCGTGCGCATCTGTGCAAGAGCCTGCCCCCGATGACTAATTTGTGATTTTTCTGACAAACTTAGCTGTGCAAATGTCGTTTGATGAGACTCTACCCAAAACAAGGGATCATAACCAAAACCACCAGCCCCTTGCATTTGATCTAAAATCCGCCCTGAGCATATTCCCTGCACATGCCAATAGTCGCCATTTGAATTTGCCAAAACAATAACACATACAAATTGTGCCGTTCGTTTATTTTCTGGCACATTACTTAACATATTCAGAAGCTTTTCATTATTTTTTAAATCCCGATTTTCTACAGCCCCGCTAAATCGTGCAGAATAAATGCCAGGCTGCCCATTAATCGCATCCACCATCAGCCCTGAATCATCTGCGAGCACCCATCTATTAAGCACTTTGGCAGTTTGCACGGCCTTTTTTTTTGCATTGCCCAAAAAGGTATCCTGATCCTCCTCAATATCCGGCAAAGTCACATGACCCTCAGGCATTTCAATAGTCACTGAAAGCGATTCGCACATATGCTGATATTCACGCACTTTATGCGCATTTTTTGTGGCGAGTAAAATAGTCATAAACCCCTTCTAAATATCATCAAATAATGTCGGTGATTCATTTTGCCAATCATATGGTTGATCTAAAAAACTGGCAATGGAGTCATCAACAATAATATCACTGGCCCTTAAGGAACGCTTTAAAAACAAACCATCCAATGTACGCACACGACTTAATGCCACATATACCTGTCCATGCGCAAATGCTCTGTATCCAAAATCGATCATCGCGCGATCAAATGTTTTCCCTTGGCTTTTATGGATAGTAATTGCCCATGACAATCTCAATGGCAGTTGAGTGAAGGATCCCACGGTTTCTGTATCCAAACGACCTGTGGAGTCATCCAGCATATATTTAAAAATATCCCAACAAAAGGGTTCAATTGTTTCAATTTGATTGCCCATTTGTACATCCACGGCATTATCGCTGATGGAAATAACCTCCCCAATACTGCCATTAACCCAACGACCCTCTGAATCGTTATTGAGCAACATCACCTGCGCGCCCACTTTTAATGACAATCGCGCATCCGTGGGATAGCTCTTTGCATCAAAATCACCTTTTACAGCCGCTTCAAAATCATATACAGGTTCGTCAATAGTGGCTAAACGCCTTGAATTTACTTGATCCGCAGAACGATTATATGGGGTTAGATAAACCAAATTATCATAACTGTCAGGCGCACATACCCGTTTTTGTAATGTTTGCCAATGATCTGTTTGCAGTTTATTTTGCCGAAGCGCACCCAATAGCTGAATATAATTTTTTTCCTTTTGACGGTGCACTTGATCCAATTCAATGCATGTCATGTTCATCTCTTTAAATACATGTGAGTAAAAGAAATGAGCCCCTCCATATAAATTATGAAAGACCTCTTCTTCCCTCTCGGATACAATCGGTGCTAACTGATATAAATCACCAAATAAAACAATACGTATACCACCAAAAGGTGTTTTGGGACGCTTTCGAATGACACGGCAAAAGATATCAATGCAATCGAGTAAATCCGCGCGTATCATGGATGCTTCATCGATTACTATCGCATGCAATTTCTGAAACAATTCATCGCGATTCTCTTTCAATAATCGCTGAGCACAGCGCCTCGCACGTGCCACAGTTACCCCTGGACGAAATCCAAAAAAAGAATGAACTGTTTGCCCACGGACATTCACAGCTGCCACACCGGTTGGCGCGAGCACTGCAATGCGTTGATTGGTCAGCTGACGAAACAGTGTCAACAATGTAGACTTACCTGTTCCTGCCTGACCAGAAATAAACACATGACTATTTTTAGAATTTAGACAGTCTAGCGCACTCTTAAAGGCGGGGTACATTTGTAATGAACTTATATCATGCATGATTTATTTTTCTACAATATCAAATTGTTCTAGGTGAAAATTTGTGACACTTTCCACGTGAATGCGTTTATTAACTAACTCTTCCATAAATTCCAATTGTAAGCGCTCTTCATCAAATAATTGCGCGGCCACGGTTTGATGACAATATACAATTATTTGCGGCGCTTTCATCGTTGGCGATTCACGCCGTATTTCCCGAAATATTTCATAGCAAATTGTTGTGGGGCTTTTTAAATATCCTTTGCCTTCACAATAGGGACATGTATTCGTGAGTTGCCGTCGCAAATCCTCACGTGTTCGTTTTCTTGTCATTTCAACAAGGCCCAATTCAGATATTTTAGTAATCGTTGTTCTCGCCTTATCCTCTTTTAACGAGTCCTTCAATGATTGATACACTTTTTCACGATGATCCGCACGCTCCATATCGATAAAATCCAAAATAATAATACCGCCGAGCGAGCGCAAACGTACTTGATATACGATTTCACGAACAGCTTCTAAATTTGTTTTTAAAATAGTTTCATTAATATTACGACGTCCCACAAATCGACCAGTATTAACATCAATGGCAGTTAACGCCTCTGTCTGCTCAATAATAATATACCCGCCACTTTTCAGCCATACCTTTTGCCCCAAGGCCCGTGTCACCTCTATTTCAATGCCAAAGGCATCAAATACAGGCTCCTGCCCCTTATATAGTTCTACCAATTTTTTACCTGCCGGCATGAATCTGCCCACAAACTCACAAATATGATGATATGCATCTTTATTATCCACGACCACACGATGAATATCCGGTGTAAACATATCGCGCACCACGCGAAATAATACATCCAACTCCGCATGAATGAGCGATGG
Source organism: uncultured Myxococcales bacterium (assembly GCA_964480565.1). Classification (GTDB taxonomy): domain Bacteria; phylum UBA10199; class UBA10199; order 2-02-FULL-44-16; family JAAZCA01; genus CAYZSU01. Next base: position 27,590 of record CAYZSU010000021.1, read on the forward strand.
TGGTTTTTTATTGGCAGCCTTTTTTTCTATCTCAACCCATAACCCATGCAAATACGCCATATCCTCTTTTAACTCTGATTCACTCACACCTTCTGACACAGTCCGAACAATGTAACCGCCCTTATCCTTGCCAAATGTACGAATAATACGCTTTAATCGCTTGCGCTCTTCATAGTCGCTAATACGGCGTGAAATTCCAATATTTGCAACGGTGGGCATATATACCAAATATCGTCCAGGTAGTGAGATATGAGACGTCACACGCGCACCTTTTGTGCCAATGGGTTCTTTTTCTACCTGCACTAAAATCTCATTGCCATCTTTGAGCATATCCTCAATTGGATTTTTTTGCCGTTTATGCACAGCCTTTGATTTTACTTTTGAATTTTCATCGTCATCATCACCAAACACTTCAAAGCGCGTTAAATCTTTGACCACATCCGCAGCATGCAAAAAGGATGTCCGATCTAAACCAATTTCCACAAACGCAGCTTGCATCCCTGGCATCACGCGCGCCACATGTCCCTTATAAATATTACCCACAATGCCTTCATCATGTTTTCGCTCAATGGTCATCTCCGTAACCACGCCATTTTCCAACCGAGCAATGCGCGTTTCACCTAATGTGACATTGATAATTAATTCATTTGGCATGCTTAAATCCCCTTCACTACTTTTTTATTTAAAATGACTCTCATAAAGCATCTGTTTTCATTATATTTGTGAATTCATCCGTATACGTTGAGGCTATTTTTGTTAACATAATTTGCGAATACATGTCAGAAGACTCTTTTTCATCTAAATTAAATATACCAAACAAAAGTTCATTTAATCGTGGTTTTACTTCACCTGCCTTAAGGCCAACGACTACATTATTCACCTCGTCACAATACAATGATGCAATACTCGAACGAATATTTATTTCTTTATTCCCTTTGGGGCGTTTACGACACACAATCACATTATCTTTGGATAAAAATTGATCAATGCATTCTTTTTTATTATTAATATACGATATATTTGTAATACAGTATTTAGTTCGACAGACACTGGATTCAATACTACCTTTATATCCCTTTAAATTCCATCCATCCACCACACAAAGCCCTTTTGGTAAATGACTGCTAACAAGCTGCACTGTCGCATCAATATCAATAGGCTGCATTGTCCATATATCCATAAACTCGCATAAGCTTGCAATACCAACACCCAAGGCGGGTCCCATACTCATTTTCACTCGTGGGTGAAATCCTGATGTATATACCAATGGTAACCCTGAGGCTCTTAGCCCATAGCGAATCATATCAGTAACTTCCAAATGCCCCAACATACACGCATCACCTGTTTTTTCATATTGAAATCGATAGTGATGCATTTGTATATTTTCCGTATTCGCTGGGCTTAAATCTACGCCCCTGCCCTCTATAGGAAGTGTTTTTGCCGTAATATTTTGAACAGATGTAAAGTCACACAACCCACAAGCTGTGCATTCACTGACACTGCAATCCATCGTATGGATTTGGTTAAATGCGTTTTGTTGCTCTGATAAAAGATAGCGATTACTAGGACCAATATTTAATGTCGACCATGGTAATTGCACAGAGGTATCGCGCTTTTTTAAATAGGCAGATGTATTTATTTTATAATCATCAAATGCACGTTGCCATGCTGACATATTAAAGGATTCACTCCATCCATCAAATCGTGCCCCATACTCATGCGCACGTATTATCACCTTGGATAAGCGGGCATCGCCGCGTGAAAAAACCCCTTCCAAATAGCTAATCGCTGCATCATGCCATTTATAGGATAGACCAGGACCACGAATTAATTGTTTCAGATCTGCCTGGCATTTTTTTATTTCATCAATGGATAGCTGTGCTTCCCATTGAAATGGCGTATGTGGTTTTGGCACAAAGGTGGATGTACTGACTGTAATATCGGGCCGCCTGTGGTACTTTCGCCCAATATCACGGCATCTTTTAGCAACCGTTGCTATTGCAACAATATCTTTCGGTGTTTCACCTGGTAAGCCAATCATAAAATAAAGCTTAATTGCCTGCCATCCTGCCTTAAAAATAGATTCCACGGATTGGTATAAATCGGCATCCGTATTTCCTTTATTAATAATCTGGCGAAGTCGTTCTGTAGCAGCTTCTGGCGCCAAAGTAAAACTGCCAGAGCGCCCTTTTCCAAGCCGCGATATCATGCCATCGGATATTCCTTCTACACGCAAACTCGGCAATGACGCCTGAAAAGGCAAGTGTGCACATGACTCATGAACGTGCTGTAAGGAAAACTCCAACGGCGCCCAATCACTGATCGACAATGATAAAAATGATAATTCATCAAAACCAGTCGATGATAATGACCGCGTTGCAATGCCTACTGTGTTTTCTGCGCTTCGTTGGCGAAGTGGTCGATAGATATACCCTGCCTGACAAAAACGACATCCGCGCGTACACCCGCGCGACACTTCAATGGCAGATCGCATTTGCAGTGCTGCATAGGGCACAATGGGAACATCTGGGTAAAATGCAGTGTTTAAATCACTGATAATATTTCGTAAATTCTTTCCATCCGTATGTTTGGCTGGCACATATACGCCAGGCATTGTGGCTAATGTCTCCAACAATTGGTCCCTAGAACCATTATTTTGTTTTGATTGTTTGATCGTTGCAAGAAATTGTAAAATAGCATCTTCCCCATCACCAATAATAAATACATCCATAATATCCTGAACAGGAAATGGATTATATGCACATGGGCCACCTGCGATAATAATGGGATGAGAATCATTTCTATCTTTAGATAAAACTGGAATGCCAGCAGTTTTTAATATTGTCAGCACATTGGTATAGGTCAACTCATAGGCCAAACTAAACCCAATCGCATCGAAATTCATCAACGGCTCGTGATTTTCCAAAGAAAACAGAGCTAAATCATGCGCATAAAGCGCCTGTTCCATATCCGGCCATGGCGTAAATACCCGCTCCGCAATATAATCTGGTTCACGATTAACAATATGATAGAGGATTTGCATGCCAATATGGCTCATTCCAATTTCATAAGTATCTGGAAAGGCTAAGCATATGCGTACTGACGCAGCATTCCAATCCTTTTGAATACTGCCCTTTTCACCACCAATGTAGCGATACGGTTTTTGCACATATTGAATCCATTTAGGGAGTGATATCATAGATGCTGCTCATATCAGTCAACCTAGCCAGAAGCAATGGATTTTTGAGAGGGAAACATTCGTATACATCTTACTGAGACTGGTGAAAAATAGACATTTTGTGGGATTGGTCAGCCTGCTTTGCTTCAGATCAGTTCGCCCTCACGAGAGACCTGAGAAGCAACATGGCAATCCAGCCTGAATTTTTTCATCACCCCGTTCCTCGTAGCATTGGTACAACAACTCGTTTTTAGATCGAGGTTATGAAAAAAGTCTAGTATCATGTCATAGGCCTTGTCCACAAAACACCTATTTTGGACAGTTTATAGTAATTATAGTCTTATAATGTTCCGGTATAAATCATACCATTCTCCATTCTGATTTTGTAGTCCAGCCGATTCCATCAACTAATCGATCAATTGGTTTTTTCGGTGCCAGGCATTGATTAAGTGTTTGATATTATTAACATATTTACCGTCTATCTGATGAATATGGTGAGTTTAATTATCTCTTTCTCGTATCAAGTACGCGCTTAATTCTATTATTTCAATGTCAATTTAATATGGTAAATCGCTAAAAAGTGTTCCGAAAACGGAACACTTTTTATACTGGTTTGACTATTTTTATAAGTATGCTATAGGGCAAAATTCGTGCGCCAAATAGGTGTCATCCATGTGTTGAGTGATGTAATTCCCGCGCACTAAAGGGTGTCATCATTCTCGCACTAACGATTGTAATCCCGGACGTGATCCGGGATCCATAGGGTTTTACGGCGCATGCAGGGCAATATCTGTCTGACTGGATGCCCGATACAAGCACTAGGGGCATGACAAGGCTTTTGTACGGGCATTCCAGAGCCAAAAAGATGTCATGCCAGCGCAGTAAAAGATTGTCATCATCGCGCACTAACGATTGTCATCCCCGAAGCGGTGTTAATCGGGGATCCAGGGTTTATACAGTACTAAAAGGAGCTATAACTATGCATAACCACTATCGCAAATGGACGTTATCCAGCAGTCCCATCATGCTTGTTTTTCTCATAATAACCATGGTCATTGCATTTCCAGCGCCATCCTACGCCCAGGAGGGTGCTACTGCGAGTACCAATATGCCAGATGGGTTTAGCGGCAGTGCCGATCCTTCTGGACTTAGCAATGATGGCGCCGATGCGGATTATTTTACCGGTGCTGGCATTCATATGGTGAATATTCCTATTCCTGCCGGCCGTGCTGGCGTAATGCCCAAAGTCTTTTTGCGCTATAATAGCCACAATCGCTATATTCCCAGCGAAGTGGGTATGGGTTGGGAGTTTTCCAAAAGCTATATCAGCGTGAATACATTTAAAGGGGTTGGCAATCCCGACCAGCACGACTTTGTGGTTGTGGATAGTGGGGACTCGCAGCAGCTCATTTATTTAAATCCCAATGACCCGGATTATTCTAATTCAGATCATCCAATTGCCACGGATTGTGAGGAATATCAGCATAAAATTGATGATGGACAGCATCGCCGTTTCTTTCGGTGCACAACCACTAAGGGACTGGTGAAAAATAGGCATTTTCAGTATAAAAAGTGATTGTGATCAGAAA
>CAYZSU010000022.1:0-12844 GCA_964480565.1 uncultured Myxococcales bacterium
CATAGCACACACTTGAGTTGCGGACTAGATGCTCTTCGCTAAGCGGTTACAATAATTCAGATGGATTGCGAATTAGTCTATCTTCAATTTCGGGGATAAGTAGATCAATAATCAAGGTTGTTGGATCGTGAAAATGATGTCGAAGTAATGTGGATTTGCCAGTTCCTCTTGCACCAAACAAGAAAAAACTGTGTTTTATTGGTAATTTAAGTGTTCGCTGGAACATGCTCCATAATAGTACGCCGATTATGGAGTGTTATCAAGTTGCTTGAGTAGACATTTTTAAACAATCCTTTGGAACATCTTTTGAGGATACTCCCATATGGGGCGATATGCATTTTTCAAAAGCTCCATATGGTATCTGTGTCTCATCAATCGAAGGGATGGCAGAGTTTGCATGCTGGGATATATACGTATCTAAGTCCGGCGATATATGATAAGTTCTTGCATTTAAGTCGATTTTAAGATGTTTCTTTAGGGTTTATGATGGAATTTATACCGATAAGTCAGGGTGTTTCTTCTCCGCTCAAATCAAGCCTATTAAAATTATTTCTAGGCCAATAATTTACTTAAGTTTTCTGTGTAATCCGGTTTAACAATGCCTTTTTCCGTAATAATACCGGATATTAAATGATTTGGCGTGACATCAAATGCTGGGTTTATAATATCTACATAGTCCGGTGTAATCTGTGTTTGTCCAATATGCGTGACTTCGCTGCTATCGCGCTCTTCAATGGGAATGTCTTTTCCAGAGTGAATATTAAAATCAATGGTGGATAAAGGGGCTGCAACATAAAATGGAATGCGATGATAATGCGCAAGCACTGCCACACCGTATGTACCAATTTTATTGGCCACATCGCCATTGCCTGCAATGCGATCTGCACCAACGATGCATGCCTGTACTTTGCCTGCTTGCATGACTGAGGGCATCATATTATCGGTAATTACAGTTACTTGAATGCCATGTTTTTGAAGTTCCCATGCGGTGAGTTGCGCACCTTGGAGCCGTGGTCGTGTTTCATCCGGATTTAGATGGATTTGCTTGCCTGCGTGATTGGCTGCATAAATAACTCCAAGAGCAGTTCCAAAACCGGCTGTGGCTAATGCGCCCGCATTGCAATGCGTGAGCACGCCCATGCCATTTTCCAATACCTGTTGCCCATATTTTCCCATCTGCTGATTAGCGCTGATATCATCATTGTAAATGTTGATCGCTTCGTCTTTTAATTTACAAATGATTTGTTCAACAGGTTGCTCTGCATTGGCATTCATGCAGGTTTTCATACGCTCAATGGCCCAAAATAAATTGACAGCAGTTGGGCGAGTAGCAGCTAAACGATCACAAATTGAGTTGATCTTAAATTTGAATGATTCAAAATCATTAACACCCGTGCCCTGTGCACCTAAGGCAATGCCAAATGCTGCCGCAACACCAATAGCAGGTGCGCCGCGAATTACCATTGTTTCAATAGCTATCGCAATGCCTAGATAATCTTCATAGGTATTATATACTTCCTCAGTTGGAAGCTTACGTTGGTCCAACATAATAACTTTATTATTATCCCATTTGATTGTTTGAATGGTGTCCATAAGGAGATCCTTTTTTTATTGTAGGACTGTTGATAAATAGCAATTCAGGGGGTTGTTCAAAAATATCCAGATTCAAGGCGGACAGCAAATTCAATGAAGGCGCATACATAAGAGTATGTAACTGAAATTGATTTGCTGGACAACACCGAAGATGGGCGTTTTTCAACAACCCCATTGTGTGAGTTTTTTCTTGAGTAGATCATTAACTATCCCTGGGTTGGCCTTACCCTTAGTGGCTTTCATGACTTGACCTACAAAAAAACCAAATACAGCTGTTTTTCCAGAATGATACTGCTCAATCTGTTTGCTACATGAAACAAGAATATCATCGATGATTTTTTCAAGCTCAGTAGTGTCGTTTAACTGTACGAGGCCTTTATCGGATATTATTTTTTTAGGGGAGTTGCCACTAGCAAACATATCGATAAAGACATCCTTAGCGATTTTTCCGGAGATCGTATTGTCGTCAATAAGTAATATTAGCGCGGCTAAGTCCGTTGCTGTGACCTTGCAATCACAAATAGTCATATTGCTATCGTTTAATTCGCGAAGAAGCTCGGATAATATCCAATTGCTGGCTTTTGTGGCATTGGCACCTGCTCCAACCACATCTTCAAAATAATTAGCCAGATGTTTGTCATCTGTAAGTATTTTGGCATCATAATTGCGAATGTCATAGTCACGAATAAATCGCTTGGCGCGTTCTGGTGCTAGCTCTGGTAAGTCTTGTTTGATGGCATTAATATAGTCATCAGTGACAATAAGTGGAAGCAAGTCTGGTTCTGGAAAATACCGATAATCATGCGCTTCTTCTTTGCTTCGAAGTGAATATGTTTTTCCTTGGGCATCATTCCATAAACGGGTTTCTTGAATGACAATGTTGTCACTGTCAAGTACTTGAGCTTGGCGCTTTACTTCATAATCAATGGCATGCTCCACTGCCCGATAAGAATTTAAATTTTTCATTTCTGTGCGTGTGCCAAATTTCTTTTGACCTTTCGGACGAATGGATACATTGGCATCGCATCTGAAATTTCCTTCCTGCAAATTTCCCTCGCATACATCTAAATAGACAAGTACATTGCGAAGTACACGTAAGTATTCACCTGCTTCTTTGGATGTACGCATGTCAGGTTCTGATACAATTTCAATCAGCGGCATGCTGCAACGATTAAAATCAACGAGGCTCGCATTGCTCGACCCTTGATCGTGAATGGATTTGCCTGCATCTTCTTCCATATGAATGCGCGTAATACCAATATATTTTTCTTGATCGTCGATTACTATATTTAAATGGCCGCCCAGGCATAGTGGAAGGTCAAATTGAGAAATTTGATATCCCTTTGGTAGGTCAGGGTAAAAATAATTTTTTCTGGAAAATACACTTTTATTTTGAATAGTACAACCAAGTGCTAGCCCCGCTTTAATCGCCATTTTTACAGCTGTTTTATTGATAGTGGGTAGCGTGCCCGGCTGACCAGTGCATATTGGGCAAATATTGCTATTGGGTGCATTGCCAAATGATGTTGAGCATGTACAGTACATTTTGCTTTTTGTATTTAATTGGGCATGAACTTCAAGGCCAATAATTGTTTCATAATCAGGCATATTAAGAGTCCTTATTAAAGGCATGTTTTTGATGCCATGGAGTATGTTGTTCATATGTATATGCGATATTTAATATTTCTGCTTCGCCTAACGGTTTACCAATTAGCTGCATCCCAATGGGTAGGTTGTCGGATGAAAATCCACATGGAACAGATATACCTGGAAGTCCTGCAAGGTTAACTGCAATGGTATAAATATCGTTCAAGTACATTTTGATTGGATCATCGATGCGGTCATTTAATTTAAATGCGGGCGTAGGGCATGTTGGGGTTAAAATTGCATCGCATGACTCAAAGGCATTTAAAAAATCCTGTTTAATTAATGTGCGTACTTTAAGCGCTTTGGTATAATAGGCATCATAGTATCCAGAGGATAACACATAGGTGCCAATAATAATGCGAAGCGATACTTCATCGCCAAATCCTGTTGTCCGTGTATCGTCAAAGCATTCAAAAAGATCTGACTTTGGGGATCGTTTTCCAAAGCGCATGCCATCGTATTTGGCTAGATTAGATGAGGCTTCTGCAGGTGCAATAATATAGTAGCAGGGAACTGCGTATTTGGTATGTGGTAAGGTGACTTCAGTGATATGTGCGCCCAAGGATTCGAGCTCTGTGGCTGCTTTTTTGACTGCGGATTCAACTTCTGGATCAATGCCTTTAATGAAATATTCGCTGGGAATGCCAATGACTTTGCCTTTGATATCACCGGTAAGGGCCTTCGTATAATTAGGAACCTCTGTATTAATCGATGTTGCTTCCTTAGGATCATATCCAGAAATAGCTTGAAGCAGCATGGCACAGTCAGTTGTGTTTCTGGCAATAGGTCCAACTTGATCCAATGAACTGGCATAAGCAATGATACCATAACGGCTAACGCGGCCATATGTAGGTTTTAATCCGACTGTGCCGCAAAAACTTGCTGGCTGCCGAATGGATCCACCCGTATCAGTGCCAAGAGATGCAGGCACTAAGCCAGCGGCAACACTTGCCGCAGATCCACCGCTGGATCCACCAGGGGTGTGATTGGTATTCCATGGGTTTTTAACAGGTCCAAATATACTATGTTCATTGGATGAGCCCATAGCAAATTCGTCCATATTAAGTTTACCAAGAATCACAGTTCCTTGATTTAACAGTTTTTCCGTGACTGTAGCATTAAACGGAGGAATATAATTTTTCAATATATTTGATGCACACGTGGTTGGAATATCCTTTGTAATTATAATATCTTTTAACCCCAATGGAATTCCTGTCAGAGCACTTGCCGTGCCATCAGCGATTTTCGCATCTGCATGCGTGGCATGCTCTAGTGCATTTGTTTCACAAAAATGAATAAAACTATTATATTCAGTGTCTGCTAACTTCGCATGAGCCAAATATGTTTGAGTGAGTTCAACGGCACTGATTTTTTTTTCAGCCAATGCCTGACTTAGTTCAGAAAGTCCCATAGATAATATGTTATTGGGTAATTTAGTCATTATCAATCACCTTTGGTACTTGGAAAAAATGGTTGTCAGTTTGCGGTGCTTGTTCGATAATACCTTGAATATTATCAAATGGCATCACTGTGTCATCACGAAGTTCAGTGTAAGAGTCATTTGCATGGATAGTAATATTCGTATTGGATGTATCCACTTCTTCTAGCTGGTGAATGTAATTTAACACTGTCTTTGCATTTGTCAGTAATGTGTCTTTATTGGATGTTGGCAAATGGATATGGGCTAACCCGGCTATTTTAGTGATAATTGATTCAATATCATTATTGTTCATAGGGATCCTTTAGTTCATTTATATGCGCAGTTGTTTGATCCAAAAGTAGGTCAAAAGTCAAGCGCATACTATATAATGATTAGTCTTTACTGATGTGCCAGTCATTCCTTTGACTAGCATTCGACTTCGCTTAGTGGGACTGCCCTCAAAATAGCAATTTGTGGGGTTGTTCAAAAATGTCCAGATTCAAGACGTACAGCAAATTCAATGAGGGCGCATACATAGGAGTATGTAACTGGGTTGGATTTGGTTTTACAACGCCGAAGATGGGCGTTTTTTGGGCAACCCCAGTTGACTTTCAGGTTCGCTTCTATATACATCTATACATGGAAAAACTTACGATTATTGATGGTATCACTTTTGATGATGTATTGCTAATGCCCGAATCTTCCGATGTTCTGCCAGGTGATGTAGTTACATCGTCTTCCTTGTCGTCTTCAATATCTTTGCAAATGCCCATAATATCTGCTGCAATGGATACAGTCACTGAAGCTCCTGTTGCAATTTGTATGGCATTGCATGGTGGTATGGGAATCATTCATAAGAATTTATCTCACGAAAATCAGACCCTAGAAATCAGTAAAGTTAAGCAGTGCCAGGCACCGACAACGGCAAGTCTCGATGCAAAAGGGCGCTTGCTGGTAGGAGTAGCTGTGGGTGTTGGTGATACTGAATTTATTCGTGCTGAAAAACTTATCAATGCAGGTGCGGATGTGATTGTGGTTGATACTGCGCATGGGCATTCCAAGGGTGTCATCGATATGGTGGCTAGATTGCGTACTGCTTACCTGAATATGCCATTGATTGCGGGTAATATTGCAACTGCTGAAGCGGCAAATGCACTGATAGATGCGGGTGCAAGTGCATTGAAGGTCGGTATTGGGCCAGGCTCTATTTGTACTACACGCATTGTTGCAGGTTGTGGCGTACCACAATTAACTGCAATTTCACTAGTGGCTTCTGCAGCGCGCGATAAAAAAATTCCAATTATTTCAGACGGTGGCATTAAATATTCCGGCGATATTATTAAAGCCTTTGCAGCAGGTGCAGATATTGTAATGATTGGATCTCTATTTGCAGGTACGGATGAATCCCCTGGTGATCTTATTGAATGTGATGGAGAAAAATTTAAAGAATACCGAGGGATGGGCTCAATTGCTGCGATGAAAAAAGGCAGTAAAGACCGTTATTTTCAGGGTGATGTCCAGGATGAGCAAAAACTGGTGCCTGAAGGGGTGGAGGGCAGAGTGCCATATCGTGGACCATTAAGTGATATTCTATATCAACTTGTGGGCGGTTTACGATCGGGTATGGGATATGTGGGATGTCGAACTATTTCTGAGATTAACCATAAAGCTCGATTCATTCGTATAAGTAATGCGGGTTTGCGCGAATCTCATGTGCATGATATTGCAATTGCAAAAAAAGCGCCTAATTACTGATAGTTCTGTCATAGGATTTCCTTTGAAATAGGAGATTTTAGTGCTAGCTGGTAACCCCATCATGGAACGATCTGAATGATCAAAGGACTGTTAATAGCAGTTTTAGGGAGTGTTCAAAAATGTTCAGATTCAAGGCGGACAGCAAATTTAATGAGGGCGCATACATACGAGTATGTAACTGAATTGGATTTGCTGGACAACGCCGAAGATGGGTGTTTTTCAACACTTCCATCAAAGGAGTTTATTATGTCTAATAATCAAATTTTAGTATTGGATTTTGGATCTCAATATACACAATTAATTGCCAGACGTATTCGGGAATCCAATGTTTATTGCGAAATTCATCCATGCACAATGACTGCAAATGCAATTCGTGACTTTAATCCAAGGGGTATTATTTTGTCTGGGTCGCCATATTCTGTTAGTCAACCTGAGGCTCCGACATTGCCAGTTGGTGTACTCGAATTAAATGTACCTGTGCTCGGTATTTGCTATGGGATGCAATTACTCGCTGCTCATTTTGGTGGGCATGTGGAGAAATCTGGTAAACGCGAATATGGCCGTGCAATTGTGATTGCTGATGAAGGGCATGATTTATTTGCAGGGATTAAAGAATGGCCCATGCCGGTGTGGATGAGCCATGGGGATTGTGTAAAAGAAGTACCCAGCTCATTTCGAGGTATTGCGCATAGCCATAATTCACCCAATGCCGCGATGGCAGATTTTGATAATCGTGTATTGGGTGTACAATTTCATCCAGAAGTAATGCACACACCTGAGGGAAAACAATTATTGCAAAATTTTACGCATCGCATTTGCGATTGTACGCCCAATTGGACCATGGCGTCGTTTATTGAATCGCAGATTAAATCCATTCGTGCGCAAGTGGGCATGGGGCGTGTGATTTTAGGTCTTTCCGGTGGTGTGGATTCATCTGTAGCTGCGATGCTTATCCATCGTGCGATTGGGGATCAGTTAACATGTATTTTTGTGGATAATGGTGTGATGCGCAAAGATGAAGTCAGGCAAGTAGAAAAATTGTTTCGAGATTCATTTCATATTCAATTGGATGTTGTGGATGCGGCTGATTTATTTTTTAAGAAATTGCATGGCATTACGGACCCAGAAGAAAAACGAAAAGCCATTGGTCATACATTTATCGATGTATTTGATGAAAAAGCATCCAGTATTGGCGATGTTGGTTTTTTAGCACAAGGGACATTGTACCCGGATGTGATTGAATCCGTATCATTTAAAGGACCTTCGGCAGTAATTAAAAGCCATCATAATGTGGGTGGATTGCCAGAGAAGATGGGACTAACATTAATTGAGCCATTTCGTGAGCTCTTTAAGGATGAGGTGCGCGAAGTGGGTACTGAACTTGGTTTGCCGGAGTCCATTGTGCATCGGCAGCCTTTTCCAGGACCAGGTTTAGCTGTGCGCATTTTAGGTGAAGTGACAAAGGATCGCGTTATACTCCTTCAGGATGCGGATGCAATTTTGATGGACGAAATAAAATCAGCCAACTGGTATCATAAAGTGTGGCAAAGCTTTTGTGTGCTCTTACCCGTGCAATCTGTCGGTGTGATGGGGGATGAACGCACCTATGAAAATGCCATTGCAATTCGGGCCGTATCATCCACTGATGGGATGACTGCGGACTGGGCGCAATTGCCATATGATTTATTAGCGCGCATATCCAACCGAATTATCAATGAAGTGGATGGCATTAATCGTATTGTCTATGATATTTCATCCAAACCACCTGCCACAATTGAGTGGGAATAATCTCATTATTGCGATCTATAGTTTATGTATAAAATAGATTAAGTGCAGGATTTTGAAATCGATTGTTCAACAGTTCCTTGAATACATTTGGTTTGCTGGACAATCCCACAAATTGCTATTTTTCACCAGTCCCATATTAGATTTCTTTCGAAGGCTTGGTCAGCCTGCGTTGTTTCAGATTCGTTCGTCATCGCGAGAGGCCTGAAAGGCAACGTGGCGATCCAGTCTGGATTGCTTCGCCACTTCATTTCTCGCAAGAGACATAATATCTCGTTTTTGGGATTGTTTGAAAATAGCAATTTCAAGGGATTGTTGTAAAATGCTCGTCTACTGTATTTCTTAAACATCACACCCTTGGGTTCTCAATTATCTGAGTGTGTTTGCGGTTGACGGATTTTCGTGAGTCTAGGGACTGGGTGTCCCAAAAGGATAACGTCATAGTTGGTAAAGGCGGGTTTACGAATGCATTGGCGATTTTTTTGAAAATAATATTGCACCTACAAATGGGGATTCATATCGTTCAACACTTTCTAAGTATTTCAAGTTACCATCCGGATGATAAATACGCTGATCAGCGGTCCATGTGGATAGAGGTGTGCCAGATAAAGTTTCATTAAATGAAAAATTGTTTAATTCACAGGGTAAGCCCAATCGCATATTATAATGTGCGGCCAATGCCATGGATTCTAACCAGGTGAGCCTGGTAGCGAATGGAAGATGATTCTTATGATCAATGTGCATTCTTCGTGAGTGTGTGGGTAAATGCATGATCTGGGATGGTATTCCGGGTCCAATCATGCGTTCTACATAGCCAAGAGAGCCTTGTGCGATTTTAAATGTTGACGGTGCGCCATTGTAACCTTTTTGTCTAATTGATCTCACCCAAGGTGCTGAACAGGATTCATTTAAAAAAGCAGTCCACTTGGCGGTTGTTGCCCATATTGGCACTACACTTGTCGATAAAATATTGGTAGATTTTTGAATCATTGTGATCTCCAGTAGTTGAGGTTGTTTGTGTTTAGATTATTTTCCCTAGATAATGCAGCATAGATGCCAAAATAAATTCGATTGTTTTTTAATGGGTTATGGATTTACATTCATAAAATTTTCAGATGTGAGTCTCCATATAGAGAAAATTCTAAGATATGAAAAATATTACTAACTTAATGATTGTGCCTCTACAAAAGTCAAATTTGAAAATTGACACCTAGGGGCTTTATCTATATTACTATACAAATATTTAACACTTACTCGGGGAGGAACTATGAAAAAAAGTTGGGTCATTGTTGTATTGGCAATTTGCTTAATGGTAAATATTACTGCATCTGCAGATGAATCTGGTAGCTTGGAGAAGGGCTGGCATAAGGGGTTTTTTCTTGCAGGTAATGTAGGTATTATGCAGGCTACAAATGATACCCATACGATTAATAAAATTAAATTTGGTAATGGGTATAATATGTCCTTTGGTTTAACCTTTGGTTGGGATATTACCGATTGGTTGGGCACGATGCTTCAAGTTAACTATGCCACAGGTTCTGGTTCCGTGGGTGATGCCAATAATGCCGGTCAAATTCAAACCTATGGCAGCGTGACAGTGCCTGCAGATACTTTTCCAGTAGAAAATGCCAAAGAACATGCCGTGGATTTTGGTTTGTTTGCAAGAGCAACGCTTCCTTATTTTACGCGTGCGAGTTGGCAGCCTAAAAATGTAAAAATACTTCCTTATATCAAAGCGGGTGGTATGGCACATGCGATATATGTCAATGCGCCGACAACTGAAAATAAAGTTGTTGCAGCTGGCGGTGGTGTGGGCCTTGGCGCAGGTGTGGAGTTTTATATTTGGAAAGGTTTGTTTGTAGCCGTTGATTTTACAGAAGCACTAATTTGGCAAGTAGCGTATGATAAAGATATTACAGTACTTGTGAATGCGGTGGAAGTGCAACAAAACTTGAAAATTGCCGATGGTGGTTTTAAACCTCAGTATAATGTGCAAGCATTGATAGGCTGGCATTTCTAACTGTTGGATGATTTGAAAAATAAAACGAATACAACGCCCGCAATTCGCGGGCGTTGTAAGTGTTGGATACGTATATGGTACTTATTATATTTATAGGCATTGCCGGTGCCTTGGGTGCCCTGAGCCGCTATGGTATTAATCAACTGATGCAGATTATTGCGACTACGTCATTTCCCTATAGTACATTGATTGTAAATGTGCTGGGTAGCATGATGATTGCTGTGACTGGGGAATTAACAGCCAGTCAATTCATTTCAGACCAAAGCCGTCTGATTATCACCGTTGGTTTTTTAGGGGCATTTACGACATTTTCAAGCTTTTCATATGAGACCTTAGGATTGATTCAAAATGGTCACGTGGTATTGGGCATGGCTAATATTGGACTAAACGTATTGTTAAGCGGCGTTGGTGTTGCGGGTGGTATTTTTTTAGTACGTACAATTCTATAATGGGAGTGCCCTACATGATAAATATCGGATCTATATCAATATGCAGTCGGTTGCTGCCTTTTAATTGTTTGTGAATATGGGGTAGGGCGGCTTTTAATAATTCATTAATATGATTGCTTTGTGCACCTTTAATTAATAGCTGCCACCGATACTTATTTTTAATGCGTTCAATATTGGCGGGTGCTGGGCCAAGTATGTGGATATTGGGTGCATTCATATGCTGTAAATATTGACATGCCATATGGCTGGCAGCAATAACATCACACTGATTATTGCCGCTAAGACGAAGTGTCGCCAATTTAGTATATGGTGGATAATTCATTTCTTTACGAAAATTGAGCTCCTGTTTTAAAAATAAGTCCATATTATTTTTGATAATTGCATCAAAGCAATAATGCTCTGGCTGATGAGTTTGAATAAATACAGTGCCAGGAAGATCCCCTCGACCAGCCCTGCCTGCCACTTGTGTCAGCAGTTGATATGCACGTTCCGGCGATCTAAAATCAGGCATGCATAAATGTTGGTCTGCGTTAATCACACCAACTAATGTCACATTTGAAAAATCATGGCCTTTGGTAATCATTTGCGTGCCGATGAGAATATCGATTTTTTTAGCGCGCATTTTTTTAAATATTGTTTCTCGATAGGATTTTTTCTTTACTAAATCGCTATCTAAACGTGCAATATGAGCATTTGGAAAGAAATCATGGATTTCAGATTCCAGTCGTTCCGTACCATAGCCCACAGGAAGTAGCGAGATATTATGGCAAAATGGACATTGGGACGGTGTTTTGGATTGATAATCGCAATAATGGCAATGCAATTTT
Organism: uncultured Myxococcales bacterium; assembly: GCA_964480565.1. Taxonomy (GTDB): domain Bacteria; phylum UBA10199; class UBA10199; order 2-02-FULL-44-16; family JAAZCA01; genus CAYZSU01. The sequence goes on from CAYZSU010000022.1 coordinate 11,497, forward strand.
GTATTCATCTGATGTGCGTCATTGTGGGATGACAATGGAATATCACAATTTGGACATTGCAATACTTCACCGCAATTGATGCACATCACAGATGGTGAGAATCCACGACGGCCAACAAATAATATTATCTGTTCTTTTCGGGATAAAGTGTTGCAAATCGAGTGATAAAGTTCAGGGGATAATGCGAGTAGCTCACATGCTTGATGCTCAGGCATTGAATGCGGATCTGGTTTTTTAATGGATTTATTTTTTTTCTTCATATCAATAATATGAATTTTAGGTAAAATTGCTTTCCCAGGCCGGCTATTGAGCGTTAAATAAGTATATTTATTGATGCGTGTATTGTGAATGCTTTCCAGTGATGGCGTAGCACTTCCTAGAATAATGGGGATATTTTCAATGTGTGCGCGCATCACGGCACTATCCCTGGCATGATAGATGATCCCTTGATCTTGCTTAAAGGAATGATCGTGTTCTTCATCGATAATAATACCACCCAGATTTGACAATGGTGTAAATAATGCGCTTCGTGTGCCAATGACAATGTCAACTTCTCTGTTATAAATTTTTTGCCATTGCATCAGTCGCTGTGCATGCGTGAGACCGGAGTGATAAATAGCAATACGATCACCAAAATAATCGACTGCACGGCCAGTTAGCTGTGGGGTGAGTCCAATTTCTGGAACAAGCAATAACCCTTGTTGATTATGTTCCTGCAAGTATTTAAAAAAAAGAAAATATATTTCAGTTTTTCCACTGCCAGTAATGCCATGCAGTAAAAATTTTAGATTTGCATGAGGCTGTTGAGTGGCCTGAATAATTTGATTTAGTATGTTATCTTGCTCAGGAGTGAGGGTGACACAGTCATTTCCTAATGCATGTAATTCAAAAGGTGTTTTCCTGGGTGTGCTGGCTTTACTATTCAATGTCATCAGCTGTGAGGGCAATGCCATTTTGCACAACTCGCCAATAGAGGCATGGTAATAATGGGATAGCCATTCGATAAATTCCATGCTTTTTGGTGAAAAAATGGGCGCTTGGTCCAATATATTAGTAATTGGTTTGATTTTATTGATAGGGATGTTCGCTGGTGCACAAGGTAGCTTCTTCCAGCAAATGCCAATAATGGGGCGATTGCGTAATTGTACCTCTACTCGCATGCCAGGATAAATGGCATCAATGTCAGGCACTGCATACGTAAATAGTCGATTAATTGGGGTTGGAAGGGCTGCTTCAATAAAATACATACGAATAGTTAGTCAAAAAAAAATATGGAATCAAGTCTTGCATTAAAATTAATAGGACGAAATCATTTTATTAATTAGCCAAATCGCGGTGCCAGGCACTG
>CAYZSU010000022.1:12944-32101 GCA_964480565.1 uncultured Myxococcales bacterium
AATGCAAATCGCGGTGCCAGGCACTGAATGCAAATCGCGGTGCCAGGCACTGAATGCAAATCGCGGTGCCAGGCACTGAATAATCTCCAACAATTAAACGTAGATTCATTGACAATGCGTGTCGCACATCTTAAGGGAGATGTGGTTTTATAATCGCATGTGATTTCGGAGGCCTTCGTGGAATTGTCCATTCTAAACGCAATTATTCTGGGGATTATTCAAGGGGCCACAGAATTTTTGCCAGTTTCCAGTTCTGGTCACTTGGTCTTAGCTCAGGATATATTGGGGATTTCTTTAGAGGGAAATAGCCTCATTGCATTTGATGTGTGTTTGCATTTTGGCACATTGATGGCGGTCATTTATGTGTTTTGGAAAGATATTGTTGTATTATTACGTGTGTGTGTGCCCAAATATCGTGTACAAAATGAATGTGCGGAGCAATTAACGCTTATCAAAGCCGTGTTAATCGGTACTTTACCTGCGATTGCAATGGTAATATGTTGTAAATCATTAATAGATAGTATGTTGCACGATGCATTTTTCGCGGCACTATTCTTATTTGTGACAGGGCTTATCCTTTGGGTGACGCGTTTTGCGCCAAAAAATGGCACTCAGGTAGTAGGTGTTAAACGTGCAATTGCAATTGGTTGCGCGCAAGCTATTGCAATTTTACCTGGAATTTCGCGTTCAGGATCAACCATTGCCACAGGTCTTTTTCTAGGAGTTTCTAAGAAAAATGCAGCGACTTACTCATTTTTACTATCGATTCCAGCTATTGGTGGGGCCATGCTGCTACATTTGAATGATTTAGTGCATATTAGTGTAAGTAATTTGATTGCAATTGGTATTGGTACTATTGTCGCTGCAATGACAGGTGTCGTGTGTATTAAATGGCTTTTATGGATTGTAAATAAGGGAAAATTGTCATTGTTTAGCTATTATTGTATGGGAATGTCGATTGTTTTTCTTATCATAAGATATGCATTCTAATTCTAGTGGGACGATAATTACGATTTATAAAAAAAATGAGCAACAAAAAACATAAACAACCGATAAGGTAGTGATAACAACTTATGGAGATCATCGATGAAAAGTTTAACCATTGGAATTGCAGGTGGCTCTGGCTCTGGCAAAACAACCATTGCCAATAAGATTATTCAGCATGTGGGGCAACACCGCATTAGTTTTTTAGAAATGGACTCTTATTATCGTGACTTGGCTCATCTTCCTAAGGATGAGCGTGCATTGAATAACTTCGATCATCCCGCATCCATTGATATTGAACTTTTTTTAAATCATGTGCAGATGATTCGCTCAGGTGTGGATATTGAAAAACCACAATATGATTTTGTGAATCATGTTCGAAAGCATACGAGTACGCGCATTAAAGCCCAGCCCGTGGTGTTTTTAGAGGGAATCCTTTTATTTGAGAATCAATCAATGTGTGATAATATTGATATTAAAATATATGTGGAAACACCGTCGGATATTCGTTTTATTCGGCGATTAACGCGCGACTTAGAAGAAAGAGGACGAAATCCAGCTTCTGTGGTCAAGCAATATTATAAAACAGTGCGGCCCATGCATCAGATGTTTGTGGAACCCACGCGAGAATTAGCTGATATTATTATTCCGTGGCAAGGCTATAATCAAGTGGCCATTGATATGGTAATTAGTCAAATTGAAACATGTTTGGCAACGCGTGCAGAGGAAACACAATTTGTTGTGCACACGGATATGGATGATGACGATACCAGCAAACAAATAAATTAATGGGGCTATCCTTCGGAATGTCCATCTGTTATAGGGGCTTGCGTCGCCCCCTCCGCCGGCAAAAGCCGTCGGAGTCTCTCTCGCTCGCTTTGCTTGCTGAAAAAAATAACCGCGCGCTTGCCAATGGTTATTTATGGCGCCATACTAGCCAACCCAACTCAGGGGCATTTTGTGATTAGCTCTACAAATGCCTATTTTTCCAACACTATGCTCTTATAACCCTTGCCCTCATTTAGATGGGGTGGGTTGTTGGTGAGATGTTAATTCTTTATTGAGTAGCTTTGTTAATTGTTTCTTTTCTTCATCAGTAATCTCTTCAGCCAATAAATCGCCGGCTGCTTTAAGTCCTTCAGATGCAATTGCACGAATGTCTTTGACGCCTTCTTGAAATAAATGTGATTTTATAAATGGTTGCACATGTTCTTTGGCAGTTTTTCCTAAGAAACGACTGTCGGAAAAATAGAATATGCCGAGAGTAATAATGCTGGATATAAATAGCCACTTGATTAATCGAAACATGATAAGTCTCCTTTTTTACTAATACTAAAAGTAAAATTACAATATCATAATGGACAAAATGTTTCAAAGAGTATGTACAAGCTAGTGTAGTTTTAAGATAGATGCATGCATGCGTTTCATGCCTTCCTGAATGTTCGCATTATTTGTTGCAAATGATAATCGGATATTATGAGGAGCGCCAAATGCATGTCCGGATACAGTCGCAATATGCGCATCATCGAGTAAAAATAATACAATATCCTCTGATGTCGCCATTGTTTTACCCTGTATGGATTTTCCGAGTAGATGTGAAATATCTGGAAATAAGTAAAAAGTTCCGTCCGGTACTTTGCAGTGAACACCATTCATTTGATTGAGATAATGGATCATAATATCACGTCGTACAATATAGGCCTGTGTCATTTCATCAATAGATGATTGACTATGTAAAAATGCGCTGACACATGCGGATTGAATGAAGGGGGGAATACTTGTGATTTGTTGCCCGCTTAATTTATTAATTGCTGAAATTACTTGGTTATTGCCTGCAATATATCCCATGCGCCAGCCAGTCATGGCATAGGATTTGGAGACACCGTTGATAATTAATGTACGTTCATAAATGTCATGATTAATACTTGCAATAGAGACATGAGGTTGATTTGAAAATAATAGTTTATCATAGATTTCATCGGAGATAATCCATAAGTCATGCTCAACGATAATAGTTGCAATCGCAATAAATTCATCCTTGGAATAGGTATTGCCTGTGGGATTTGACGGGTAATTTAAAATGATGGCCTTTGTTTGTGCGGTAATTGAATTTTTCAATAATTCAGGTGTTAGCTTGAAATTATTTTGAGGGGTTGTTTGAACAATAACGGGCACTCCATCTGCTAGCTGTACTTGATCCGGATAGGATACCCAATAAGGTGCTGGGATAATGACTTCATCGCCAGGATTGAGCAATGTTAACAATGCATTGGCAATGGCATGTTTGGCGCCGCATGTAATTGCAATCTGATCGAGTGTATAGGAGAGTTTCTGGTCATTAAAAAGTGTTTGTGCAATGGCTTCTTTTAGAGCTGCACTTCCTGTATTGGGCGCATAATGTGTAAGCCCCTCATCCAGCGCTTTTTTGCATGTATTAATAATGTGTGCGGGTGTTGTAAAATCAGGTTCACCAGTTGCAAAACTGATAATATCAATTCCTTTTTCGCGAAGTTCATTTGCCTTGGCAGCCATTGCTAGAGTTGCAGACGGACACAGTGATATTACTCGCGATGAGAGTGATTTCATATGGTGCGGCCTTTCAGGTTGGAGCTGTATTTTGCATTGGGGCGAATAAGTTTTTCTTTGAGTTTCTCTTCAACAATGGGGTGAATCATGCCGCATCCGCTGCCGCCAAATCGAATAATTTCTTTAATAATGGATGAACTCAGATGTGCGTATTTACCCTCTGTCATCATGTAGAGAATTTCCATTTCAGGGTCGAGGGTTTTATTTGCCAATGCGATTTGTGATTCATATTCATAGTCACCCATGGTGCGCAATCCTCGAAGTACTGTATGAATACCACGATTTCTAGTATAGTTGATTAGTAATCCATCGAATTTATCGATTTCAACATTGGGCTGATCTTTGAAAATATCTGCCAGCATATCAATGCGTTCCTGGATCGTAAAAATAGGGTGTTTAGCCGTATTAACTGCAAGTGCCACAACGATTTTATCAAATATCTTAAGCCCTCGTTTAACAATATTAATATGACCGTTGGTGGGAGGATCAAAACTACCTGCACAGATTGCCATTTTTTTCATAAAATACCCTAAAATTAGTATTGTCTATAAAACTGCCAGGAAAGTGATATGGGTTTGACCATACTTTCGCATATTGGTCAACGATAGGTTGGGTAGTGCATTCATATCAATAGGCTCTTTGGGATGATGCTCGATGATAATCGTTGTATCAGTGTGTAGGAGTGATGATGTCGCTAATTGCTGTAAAGTGGGATTTACTAGATCTTTCAAATACGGGGGATCTACAAAAATGAGGTCAAATGATTGACCAAGTGCACATAATCGCTCAATGCTTCGATGTGCAGGGAGTGCAAGTATATGGCTATTTGAAGATACTTTGCAGTGGGTAATGTTTTTATGAATGCATGTAAGTGCGGGTTTGGCGCATTCAACAAATGTGCAACATTTGGCACCACGAGAGAGTGCTTCAATGCCAATAGCACCAGATCCTGCAAATAAATCAAGAACATGCAGATCTGTGACATTAAAGAGAATATTAAAAATAGCCTCTTTGACCTGGTCAAGTACAGGCCGTGTTTGATTTGACTTGGGGGCAATCAGTCGATGCCCCTTGGCTGTGCCAGAAATGACTCGCATAAATTATATATATCCATTCATTATTGTGACATTAATTGTAGGAAATGGAGTGATAGGATGGGTAATGACTATTGTCAATATACGATGGATCGGTTGTTTGTAAGCGGGTGCCAGGTGCCGACGCGTAATTTGCAGTGCCAGGCACTGAAATCAATGTAAATATGAGCCACTTACTTGAAAATACTTGATTTGTTTCAGTGAAATCGCCTAAGACCTTACTAACGAAGGGTCTATACTCATGCCATATGGTGAAACAGAGATTATTAAAATTGATAAAGATCATCCAGACCTATCATTGATTGATCAATCAGTGGATTATTTAAAACAAGGTCAAGTGATTGCCTATCCCACGGAGACAATCTATGGGTTGGGAGCGGATGTATTTAATCGAAAAGCAATTAAACGTATCTATAGTTTGAAATCCAGGGACTATGGCCTTCCTATTTCAATTTTAGTGTCTGACTATGATATGCTGCATCGTGTTGTTGCAGAGGTATCTGATAATGCGTTAAAATTGATGAATCGTTTTTGGCCAGGGGCATTAACGATTCTTTTTCCGGCTTCAAATCGTATTTCCAAAACTCTGGTGACCAATACTAATAAAGTGGGTGTGCGTATTTCGCCACATCCAATCGCCACTGCAATTGTGGCGCAATTCGCATCGCCACTGACAACGACAAGTGCTAATTTATCTGCATTTCCACCCTCAGTGACCGTTAAGCAAGTGAAAAACTATTTTGGTTCTCGCTTGCCATGTATCGTCGATGGGGGGGATTGCTCTGCGTCACCGGGATCAACTGTTGTTGACTTATCTCAAGATAGCATGCGTATTATTCGAGAGGGTGCTATTCCTTCAAATGAGGTTATTGATTGCTTTCGCGGATAAATGAATGTGAATTGGATTCTGAATATATCGAATCTCTTGATATTACCTTATTTCAATCTAAGCATGGGTATCGCTATGGCGAGGAGTGTTTTCGCTTTATCGACTTTTGTGATATTAAACCACAATTTTATATGATGGATTGGGGCAGTGGTTGTGGCGTGCTATCTTTTTTATCCTTAAGGTATCGCCCGTTACAGGTGTGTGCTGTTGAATTGCAGCCATGTTTATATGATATTCTCCAATATAATATTCAAATAAATCACGCATCGGATTGCATTCAGGCTATATGTGCGAATTATTGTGATTTTTCAAATGTGCATGCGCCTGTGGATATGATTATTTCAAATCCTCCCTATTTTTCTGTTGGAACTGGGCGCATTCCAATGGATAGAGCAATTGCTACCGCAAAGTTTGAATTGAATGGTAATTTGGAATCACTCATTAAATCCGCAAAAGAGCATCTACGGCCAAGTGGTCTTTTGTGCCTGGCACTGCGCACGAATCGGATGGTTGAATTGAATCATATTGCACATGCATATGGTTTTTCATTGAATAAAAAGTGTTTGTGGGGGCAGGGGGAGGCACATCAAATCTGCTTCTCACGCTGGGTTTGCCCATAGAAGGGGAAATACCCCTCTGGGCATCTTTAGAATAGTCCCTTAAGTGACTAGTTCTTTGTCGAACTATGGCTTAATGCGGATGTCATTGCTCGAATAGCATATTCACGAATATTTTCATCGCCAATACTCTGGGTACTGTGTGAAATAAGTGCTTCATCCCTAGGGGATAGTGATTTTTTTTGCAGTGCAATTGATTCTTTTGAAATACAATTATCTTTGGGTAGTTTTCCTAATTTTAATTCAATATGTCGAATAGGTGTGGATGGTAATATTTCACGTATTCGGGTAAGAAGCGTATAGCTAAGCATTCGCAGCTCCTGATGCCATACAGGATGATCCACATTTACAATCAGTTTATCATTATAGATGCGATAGGGCCATGCATGGTTCATAATGGATGGCCCAACGATTTTTGGCCATGCGCGTCCAAGAATTTGAATATTCTTGTCAAAATAAAATCCCCAATAAGAGGCATTTTGGCCAATTACATCAGAAAATGCAGTTAGAAATCTCTTTTTCTTCATTGATTGGTTGTATATCAATGTTAGTGATTACTTGCAAGAGGGTTGGCCAATCAATACTATTTTTATGAGGACAGCTTGTCTTTTATAAAAAGTTATATTTCCTACATACTTCTTGTTGACAATTTGCTTGAACTCGTCAATAAATCCAGTTTCTCAAGGAGGCACTATGAAAAAGAAAGATTTAGAGCGGTTTAAACTATTATTGAAAGAACGCCGCGATGCAATCACAAATGCACAAAATATGATGCGTGAAGATGGTATTTCTTTGGATACAGATGATTTACCTGATGAGGTGGATCTTGCATCTACAGAGACAGGTCAGGCTATGAATTTGCGTTTGCATGATCGTGAACTTGTACTTCTTCGTAAAATTGAAAAAACATTGAAAAAACTCGACGAAGGGGAGTTCGGTATCTGTGAGGAATGCGGAGAAGATATTGCGATTAAACGATTAGAAGCGCGTCCAGTCGCAGATGTTTGTATTCGTTGCAAAGAGGAAATGGAAAAACGCGAACGCGGATACGCCGATTAAGAATCTATGATAAGATTAAAATCATTTTGTAATTTTTCAGAGTGATGTTGGACTTGCTTTTGAAGATCACTGGATGAGTTACAGCCCATTAACTGTGCCAATGCATTGCTTAAGGGACTGTTCCATTTGATTTCATTTGTGCAACGTTTGGATAGTAGGCGTAAATAGAGCATCAATGTTCGATAAAAAATCAATGTATTGTCAAGTTGTGTATATAAATTCTTATCAATAAGTTGTTTTCGATATAAATTACTTAAAATTAAAAAAGTATTGGAATGCCATAATTCACTGTCAGTTTTCATATGGCGTAATTGAAAAAATTGAATTATGGTTTCTAAGTCTTTTAGCCCGCCTGGCGATAACTTTAAATTAAATACATTTGTATTATTTGATTTGATGGCTTCATCTAAAATACGTTGGCGAAAATAGCATATATCGGATCTTAAAGTTGTTTCATCAATTGTAATGTCATAAACTAATGTTTGCAGTGCATGCTTTATTTGGGCAATAAAATCTGTTTCACCTGTAATAATGCGTGATTTTAACATGGCCATTTTTTCCCAAAGCTGGCTATTTGTTTGATGATAATTGACGAAGGATTCCCAGCTAGCAATGAGTGTTCCTGCATTTCCAGATGGGCGTAATTCTGAGTCCACTTGATATGCGCGGCCATAGCGAGTTATCATAGATGATTTTGAAATGATACGCTGGGCGAGCTTTGTGAAAAACTCTACATTGCTGATTTGTTTAGCACCATTCGTTGATCCATTTTTTGAGTAAATAAAGCATAGATCAAGATCTGATTGAAAATCGATTTCCTTGCTGCCTAATCGGCCCATACCGAGTATCGCAAATCCTGCTACTTTGTTGTCTGAATCCATAGGATGTCCATACGCGGCATAGAGTTCATTGTATGAGAGATCATAATTAGAATGAAGAAATGCATCTGCAACCAGAGCAATATTTTGCAATATATCATGTGTATTGAATGTGTCTGAATATACTTTTTTTTCAATATGGTTATGTTCTTGATTTTTCATCCATACAATCGAATCAATGCGCTCCTCAATCGTGTTGCATGTGCTTAAGTTTACTGAGAATGAATGCTTGAGTTGTTCTAGTTTATAATTTTTCTTAAAAAGAGATTGGAAAATATGACGTATCATTTTTTGATATTGTTGAAGTGTCTGATATATTTTTTCACAATTATTTGGGCTAGCCGGGTCTATCCGGTAAGCAATTTGACATATATGATTCTTTGACTTCGGTAAACAATGGATTTGCCGGTCATTTTCAATTTGAATGATATTTTCTAAATTCCTATAGAATAGGTAGATTTTTTTTATTCGAATGGCTATTGCATGTGTAATGATGCCTGCATCTGTAAGCTGATTCACGGCAGCTAATGTATTGCTCGTTTGTATGGATTTGATTTTTCCGCCATAAAGTTGTTGCAATGCTTGAATGAAAAACTCAATTTCGCGAATTCCGCCAGCGCCTAATTTAATATTCCATTCTTCATTATGGTGTAGGAGTTCCACTTCAATGCGTTCTTTCAATTGTTGCAAATGTTTTAAATCTGATATGGAGATGGATCGTCGATACACAAATGGTTTTATTTCATGGATAAATGTATTGCCGAGTTCAATATTACCAGCAACAGATCGTGCTCTAATTAAACATTGTCGTTCCCAATTTTGTCCAAAGTGCTGGTAATAACGTAGTGCCGCATCAAATGAATTTGCAAGAGGGCCTTGATTTCCTTCAGGTCGTAGCTCGTGATCAACACGAAAAACAAATCCATCCGGTGTGACATGGGATAATATCTGCGTCAGTTTATGGGTGAGGTGGACATAGAATTCATGCAATGTAATGCTGTTATTACCGCATTTAGCTGCACCTTGATCAGAATCATATATAATCAATAAATCAATGTCAGAGCTATAGTTTAGCTCGCTTGACCCAAGCTTACCCAGCCCGATAATACAGCCATTACTTTTGGTGACTGCATCATCTAATAATGGTTTGCCATATTTTTCTACTGTATAATGAAATGAATAATTGTAAGCTGCTTGAATTAAACTGTCAGCAACTTGGCTGAAATAAGCTAGTTCTTCATTGATAGTGATTGTTTGGTTGATTTTCCAAAATAATAATCGTGTGAGTTCTTTATATTTAAGTAGTCGCAAATGGTTCATTATTGTTTTTTCATCAGGGCATATTAATATTTCCGCACATTTTTCCGTCAATATATGCAATGCCTCTGATTGATTTTGGTATAGAATATCATTGATCCATGATGGGCGGTAAATAAAAAAACTGGCAAGGACAGGGCTAATTGCGATGATCTTTGATAGTTGAATGATATCTTTTGGATCATGCGTGGGTGAGGGATACTCATTATTGTATATTGTAAGAAAATCATGATATAGCTGCTCGCATATTGTGTAGTTATGCGCAGCATGTTTAAAATAATCGATTACGTATTTGTTCATAGTTTAATCCAATAAATGTAATACGGATCGGGATATTTTTTGGCCCAAGGCCCTCGCATTTTCAGATAATTTCTGAAGTTCTGTTTTTGTCATGGGCTCGATTGACCCCATAGAGCTTAATAAGTAGACGACGCGTGCCATGTGTTCAAGATGTTCTAATCGATTAAATGCATCTAACATGTTTTCACCAATAACCAATACACCATGTCGTTGTAGTAAAAATGCATTGTGATTGTGGATAAAAGGTATAAGTACGTCTGCCATATCATTGCTGCCGGGCATTGCATAAGGGACAATGGGTACGGATCCAATATGAATAGCCATTTCTGGTAATAGCATTTCAGTCAGTGGGATTTCAGCAAGAGAGCATGCTAAACAATAGTGCGGATGAGCGTGTATAGCCGCATGGATGTCATTTCGATGGGTATATACGGCATGATGCATTTTCCACTCAGATGACGCTTGTTTTTTTGAATGTGAACATTGGCCATTTTGATTGCATAATACAATATCGCGTGGACAAAGTCCGTCTTTTCGTGTGTCACTGGGTGTGATTAGAAAACCATTTTTTTGTCGGATGGATATATTTCCGCTCGTAGCAACTAAATATCGCTCGTCATAGAGACGATGCGATACATCAACAATTGATTTTTTTGGATTGCTTGAGAACCATTTTTTACGCATTGAATGCATCCTAAATGAACGCTTAAATTTTTTCAATTAACTTATCATCAAATGCATTTGTCATTTCTTGAAATCCAAGAAAAAATAAACCGATCGCAATCCATATGATTGATCGAATACGCCTGGCAAGTTGGATTGCAATGCCGATGGCTGGGTCAAACCCCATAAGATACATGCTTGCGCCATAGGCACCTTCTAGAATTCCAATGGCTGCAGGCACAAATGAGAACACAATATGCACCATGGGTGCCAATGCTGTTAAACTGATTGCAGAGAAAAATGTAAAGTCAGGGGATATCAACTTTCCAAATGCGTATATTTCCAACACACCCAAACAGCGTCCAGAAATATGTGCGAAGAGTGCTAATAAAAACCCTGTATGATTGTTATTGTAGAAGTCTACAATATGGCGATCAAGTTCTGTAAATCGATGCAATGTATGTTCTGAAAACTGTTGTTTAATGCGTAAGCGTTGACAGAGATTGAGCAGTAATCCAAAAATACCTCGGCGTTGATGGATAATTACAAAAATAGTAAATGCGATGCATGCAATGAGTGCAATGGGAATGCCATATCGAATATTCGCAGGAAATGGCGCATGGGATAAAAAACCAATGGAAATACCAATGAATACAATAAATAAAATAGCTATTGTGTGCAGTGTTCTGTCAACAACAACTGCTGCTGCACGCTGTGTAAATGGAAAATACTTTCTGAGTAGGTAAATGCGCAATGGATCGCCTGCAATAAAATTTAATGGAGTTAATGTATTGACGGCTTCGCCTGTAATTTTTATTTTAAATAAATTCCAAAATGGCATATGAGTTTGAAATATTCGAAAACATTGCTGCCATGCGAATGTGAATAATGCATAAAATGATATACTGATTGTAAGGATAGGGAGGGCTTTCCAGCCAAGTTGTGTGATCAAGTTTAAAATATTTGCAAATCCAATTTTTTGAATCAATATGAAAAATAAACCCATTCCTAATAGTAATGATATATAGCGTAGTACTTTGCTTGGACCTTGCTTCATAAATAGGGCTCCATTTTTCTTAATTCATCTTCCGTATAAGAGAGGTCGGATTGAGTGTCAATTTCAAACCATTTGTCACCGCTTGCATCGACGGTATGAATTGGATGTGATTCATTTGCGAGTTGATCCAGCACCATTTCTACATAGGCGTGTCGATTATTTGTTTTTGCAATGGATGTCGCCATGTTTTGGTATGCCGCTAAGCTATCTTTTTTGCAAAACGTCATGCCAATATAACCACCATCAAAATCAGTGAGTTGTTTTGAAATAGTAGTGATTTGCTTGTCTGAATTTAATTTGATTTTCATGTCATCAGCGCCAAGCTGCCTATCAAAATCACATATAGCGGATATGCCTGTTGCATGAGTAATTATATGATTTAGAAATGATTTGGGATAAATATGATCGGTATTCATGATGAGAAGGTCATCGTGAATATCATTGATAGCGGCAAGCATGCTAAAAAAATTGCCATCCTTAAAATCAGCATTATGTCGGATGTGTATATTCGAATGCGTATCGCTTAGATGCTTTGCCACTTGGTCGTGGCAGTATCCCGTAACAACAAAGCGGTCCGTAATATTAGGATGTGATGTAAATTGTAGTGCATAGTCAATCAATGGTTTGCCACATACTGAAATCAATGCTTTGGGAATGTGTGTAGTTTTTTCTTTTAATCGGCTGCCAAGTCCGGCCGCTAGTATAATAACTTGCATGAGGCTTATCCTTTTATATGAAGTTTTAATTCTGATAGGGAGTCAATAATAATATCGTTTGGGAATTTTTTTAAAAATGCATTTCTTGAAAAAGTACCTGTTTTGCCAATAAATGTCATGCCATAATCATGCGCGCGAACACCGTCTTGAATAGAGTCGCCAATAAATGTCATATGGTTTTTTTTCAATGAAAATTGTGTTTGAATATAATTGAAATGATCGATTCCTTTGGCAAATCCAGGCTTAAACCCAAGAATCATATCAAATGGCAATTGGAGTTTTTCAATATGTGCATCCACTAAGCTTTGGAAATTATTGGATGATACAATTGTAAGTACGTGGTTATTTCTTAAATACGTCAATGTATCATGCGCATCACTAAATGCTCCTTTGTCTAAATAAAGGGTTTCTTTTATTGTTTCAAATTCATTGGCAGTGCGATCATTATTTGTATGATTGGGATAGAGTTTTTCAAGTTGTTGAAAAAAAGGAATGCCCGATGTTTCCAGATATTTTTGGCGCGCATTCATGTGAGATATATCATAGTATTTTGGCATGACCTCGGATGCAATGTCAGCAAATGCGTGCATGGAGTCGATGATGGTGCCATCCATATCAAAAATAAATGCTTGTGTTAATGATTGTGTCATATCAATCCTTTATTGATGATAGTTGTGAGTTGTGCTCTTCCACAATGCTTAAATAGGTTAATATAATTGCTGCGACTGTTGTAGCAAATGCTGTAATATATAACCAGAAATATAATAGATTGAATACGGCGAGCACTAAAAATAAAAATGAGAATACATCTTTTTTGATTAAATATTTGCTATACTTTAAAAATATCATCACATATTCTGGATATCCCGTTAGTTTATCAATGAACTCCTTTTCATAGGTTACTAAGCTGGCAGATGTTCCCAGTTTTTTTAGAAAACGAACCATCCAAAAGAAAATAATGGATACGCTGATAGCAACAATGCTACCAAGGACAAATGCAATATAGGAGTGTGTGTGTCGCCAATATCCTGCAATTAAACCAACTAAAAAACTTGCTAATGATAAGTTGTCAGAAACGGTATCTATGTATTGCCCAAATTTAGACCCTCGAAATGTAAGTTTGGCAACTTCGCCGTCACAACCATCAATAATGGATGCGGTTTGGAATAATATGGCGCCCAACAGGATGATTGAGTAATTGTGTCCATCTGCCACAAACACTCCTGAAAAGATGCCAATCAGGATATTAAATACAGTGATGGCGTTTGGGCTAATCCATAGTTTGGATAAAATGAGGCTGATCGGCAATGAAATACGTTTATTGATATACTTGGCAACAGGTCCACCGGTGGCATGGCGTATGGTTTCTTGAAGTGCTTTTTCCGCCACAATGCGTTGACTATGATGGGTGAGTAAAAATGTGCTGCATTTAGCAGGTTTATCAATGGGGACAGGATCGGATTTATCGAGTAAAAAATGCAAACATGCTTCAATAGCGCGGGGTTTTGTTTTTACAAATGCAAGTAGTCGATGGGTTAGTTTTTTGCTAATACGATAAAATGGAATAGGATGCACGCCTTCGCGGCATACGATCATATCAGTGCTTATCTGGCTGTCTTGAATTAGCTGGGTTGCAACGCTTGCATCGTAAATTAAGTTGCTATTGATAAGAAAAAAATAATCATTCACTTGTAAGAGCAGCTCATTGATGACATTCTCGTCAATGGCATACGGATCTGTATAATGGATATAGTTGATTTTTGGAATATTGTCATTGTAGCGATTGAACGTGTGCTTGATTTGCGCGTGTTGGGATTTTGCAATGAGCAATGTGATTTCATTAATTCCCGATTGATATAATGTCATTGCATGACGCACAATCAGCGCAATGCCGGCCACTTTTTTTGTGGCCATGCTCATGGCTTCTGGCGTATCAGAGGGTACGTAGAGTACTGCAGTTGTTTTATTCATAAATAAATTGCCAATATGTAATAGGTGTGGGTTATGTATGTGCGTACTAGTTTATAAAAAACAGATGTGAGGTACCGAAAACGATTTATCTTGTAAAGCGCTAAACGCGATACTTTTTGAGTTGAACGTATATCATAACTATGATATTTGCGATTTTCAAAAATAATCACTCTTATTCTGAAAGAATTTTATGACACAACCATCCAAATCAAAACTTCATGGACTGTATTATTATTTACGCTGTCAATGGCGCAATCACCCTGTATTATTAAACTTAGAATTTACAAAGCATTGCAATGCGAAATGCGGTTTTTGTAGTTGTTGGCAGGTGGATTCACCGAATGAAATGCCAGATTATGCGCCGATTATAAAAGCGTTTCGGCCAGTGGTTGTCTCCATCTCAGGTGGCGAGCCGTTAATACGCAAAAACTTCGATGAATTGATTGCCAAGATGCGACCCTACTGTCATTATATTGTATTTATTACCAATGGCGCACTATTAAATGAGTCAACAGCCGATCGATTATCCAAAGCAGGTGTCAATCAGATTAGTATTTCATTGGATTATTTGGGAAAAGAGCATGACAATACGCGTAAAATTGATGGATTATTTGATCATGTATCCAAAATTATTCCTATGTTGACGGCCAAGGGGATGAATGTTGTGTTAAATACCATTATTATGGATTCCAATTTGGATCAGGTCATTCCAATTGCGCATCAGGCTAAACAATGGAATGCGAGCGTATCCTATTCGGCATTTTGTACCTTAAAGAGCCATACAGAGGATGGTATGGTGGATGATGCACGAATTCAGCAATTGGATGAGGTAGTCAGTGAATTAAAATCATTAAAACGCGTGCTTAAAAATATAAAAAATTCGGATTATTATCTAGCACAGGTGACTAGATATTTTCAAAAAGGCATTATTTCCAATTGTCAGGCAGGTTTTAAATGGGTGCAAGTCACGCCGGATGGCTATATTCAGCAATGTTCTGAAATGCCACGAATTTGTCATTATTCCGAATATGATCATTCTAAAATGAAAAAAGTTGCTTGTGCCAAATGCTGGTATGCCTGTCGTGGGGAGTCAGAGGCCCCTCATTTTAATCCACAACGCATTCGCGAATTATTAAGTCTTTGAGATGTTATCCTCATGTACTAGAATGGTGTTATATTCATGTATTCAGTGGTGTCGTCTTTATGCACTGAATGGTGCCATCCTCATGCGCTAGAATGATGTCATTCTCGTGCACTAAACGATGTCATCCCCGAGGCGGTGTTGATCGGGGATCTGGGTGTTCGCAATGACAGGTTCGTCATCGCGAGAGGCCCGACGGGTAGGGTGGCGATCCAGTCCAGAAAAACTTTGTCACTTCATCCCTTGAAAATGACATAGTATGACTACATGCCATCTTCATGCACTAAAATGATGTCATTCTCGTGCTGTGACACGGGGATCTAAAAACTCCTATTTTTCAACAACCCCATTATGGCTCTATTTTTGCATACCTTTCTTAGTAAGTAGATAAAATGATACTTAAATGAGGAGTTTTTATGACTATATGTAATCGATCGGTCAAATTTTTGACATATGTTGGTCTCATTTTATTCATTGTGTCAGTATCTGCATGTCATTCGAGATACCTTGGGGATGAGGATCTTCTGCAGGAAAGTCTATTAGATGATGGTCTGTGGGGAGAGACTGATCTTGTAGGTCCAAATCCAGATGGTGATTTGGGTGGTGAAGACCTCGGTCCAGATCCTGATGGTGATTTTGATCCTGATGGCGGTGGTGATTTGGGTGGTGAAGACCTCGGTCCAGATCCTGATGGTGATCTCGGTTCTGATAGTGATGGTGATTTGGGTAGTGTGGAACCCGATTCAGATGGTGATTTGGGTGAAGCTCTTGAAGGCAATCCATTGCATTTAGATCTTTTAGATGAGGATGTCATACTCGAAATAATATCTAGTCGAAATAGGGATGGAATTCTTCAATATCCAGCTGATAATGATCATCAGGTTGATCCGATGGAACCCGATTCAGATGGTCCTTTTGTTCCGCATATTGTTGATGAAGGGATTCATTTAGTACCTGTCGGTGCAGCGGATGTAGGCGATAATCCAAATGTGCCAGAACCTGATCCAGCACAAGACTTAGAGGGCGCTGCTGAACGCATTCTTGCTGCTCGTGAGGCTCGCGAAGCTCGCGAAGCAGAACGTGTTCGTCAAGAGGCGATTCAAGCGGAGCTTGATGGACAAGCGGCAGATTTGGGTAGACGTGTTCAGGCTGATCTGGATAATCACGCAGCAGAAGAAGCTGCACGTGTTCAAGCTGAAATCGATGCTGAGTATCGTGCGGCACAGGATTGGTTAGCAGCTCAGTTGGAAGAACGACAAGAGGATGGCATACCAGAAAATCTTGCTGGGTCAGAAGGGCAAGTTGATCCAAGGTCAGAAAGGTCAGACCCAGCTTTTCCAGTATTTGATCCTGATATAATTCAGCAGGAAAGGGATAGTACTGTAGTTGGTTTTCAAGAATCTATACCAGTTCAAGTCTTGAATGGTGCGGATGTAGATCAAGCACGATCCTGGTTAGCACAGCGTGAAGCTGAGAGGGTGGATAGAGCTGCAGAGGCTCGTCGTGCCTCTGCAGCTCGTAGACGAGAGGCTTCGCATAGAGCTGAGATGGAACGATTTTTAGACGCAAGTGAAAGAGCAGAGGCTAGTAGTGAGAAAATTACAGAAATTACAATTGTAATGAAAACAGGTCGTAAATCAGAATTAAGTTTTAATCAATCTGGGCATTATCCACGTATTAAATTTGCAGATGCAGATGTGAATTTAAATACATCAGACTTTCGTAGAGAAAGTGTTGATTATAATAGCTCTATAAATAGTTTTGTGATCTCAAACGATGATGTTTATAGATTAACCAAGCAGAATACAAAATACTTTAGCATTTGTTTGCCACGTCAGGATAGTGATCATCCCTGGCATTTAGACAGACTTAAGATTTTGGCTAAATTCGGAAATACAGATTATAATAGTTATATATATAGCAATCCACAGGTGAATCGTATTTTATTTCCAGGCGAATGTGCAAAATTCAGTTATAGGGATACGGTTGTTTCTGTAACTATAGGGACCGCAGATAGTGCAGATGCTGGAACAGATCAAGGTATAATGCTTGGATTGAAACGAAATGGAATTGCTTATGATTCAGAGGATATTGGTTTAGTCAATGATAATGGTTTAGACTATAAGTCAATAGTTCCACATATGACTGATCTTTATAATCGAGCTGAGTATTCATACTTATATATGGATTGGGGAGGTGAGGATGACTTTGAAAGGAACAGCCATGCTCGGTACTATGCGACAATATATGATGGCGATCCGTTTATTCAAAGACACCAAAATAATGCCGGTGAAATGAATGAATTCTATGATACTGAGGTAGCGATGCTGTATAATAATCCCTCTTGTGATTCAGGAGGGTGTGCTTACAGTTATTCCTGGATTATGGATGAAAGTAAGTTTGGAGTTGTTATTTTTCATCCAGGTGATTATCGAGAGGACAATGGGTTTTTAAATAAAGATAGCTGTGCATCTATTGATTCAAGGTTTGGATTTCGTGTTGATCAAGCTGATTATAGAGTGAATGCGGATAATAGATTTCAAAGCAAAGAATTGCCTGCTTCAATTTTTATGCAAGAAGGAAAATGTGAGGGTTGGAAAAACTGGTAATAATGTTCTTACAGTTATACAAAAATGGCCCAGTTACTGGGCCATTTTTTTTCATGACAAATCATGAGTGATCCACTACATATCTCTGCCATGAAAAATAAAAAAAATACAATTGATTGGCGCATTTGGATGCGTGCCATACGCCCATTTGCCTATCCGGCGTCGATTGTGCCTGCTCTTCTCGGAACTGTGCTTGGGTATCAGTCAACAGGTACGATCAATATAATGTATGCGCTGATTATGATGCTAGGTGTTCTTTTTACGCATACAGGTGCCAATTTATTAGCGGATTATGCGGATTATAAAAAGGGCGTGGATCGAATGGGTACGTTTGGGGGCAGTGGCGTATTGGTTGAAAAACTATTGCAACCTAGTCGCGTTAAAATGGCAGGCCTGATATGTTTGTTTGTTGGGGCCTTAAGCGCATGCTTCTTCATTTGGCAATTAGGTAGTGCTATTCTTATTTGGATTTTAATCGGTGGTTTTTGCGCGTTTTTCTATGCAATGCCTCCCTTGGAATTAAAATATCATGCATTAGGAGATATCCTTGTATTTATTGCATTTGGCATTGGCCTTACAACAGGCGCCTACTATGTTCAGGTGCGCAGTGTGGAGATGCCAATTTTTATTATGTCCATTCCATTTGGGCTATTGGTCATTGCGATATTGCAGGCCAATCACTTGCGCGATTATATGGATGACAAAGCCGCAGGAATTGTGACGAGCATTGGCTTATTAGGTATGCGATATGGTCGGTATAGCTATTCATGCGTGATAATGATTGCATTGCTAAGCTCGATTCTGATTGGGTGCTACTTGCCAATGGGAAAAGGGGCGTATGCTAGTGTGATTACGCTTCCACTTGCTTTACGATGTATTAAATTGGTGCATAATTCCTATGCCAATACAAAAATGCAATTGCGCGATCTGGATGCGATGACTGCACAGTTTGCAATGCTATTTGGTTTGTCGATGATATTGGGTATTTCTCTTTATCGATTTTTATAAGTTTGGATAGCCATTAGTATTTAAATACTTTTTCAAAATATGTATTTAGAAGTCAGTTCACAATCTATATTCGTCTCAAAAAAAAGAAAATCATCGAATTTCCTTAGATTGTTATATAATAGGTGTTTGCAGTCGAGGTTGTCTTATTTCTTTTTCGAAAGGGGTTGCCCTTAGGAACGTCCATCTTCTGTGTTTCTTAGCTAACACTCGCAATCCTCACGTACTCGCATGGTCGCTCCGGCCCGCGAGTTTGCGGGAGGCCTTGACA
>CAYZSU010000023.1:0-31662 GCA_964480565.1 uncultured Myxococcales bacterium
TCGTCAAACAACTAGCTGCACATCGCACCACATGCCTTTCCATACCCCCAACAAAAAAAGAGATTCAGGAAATGGTGGATGGATTATGATGCTATTTCTTAGCAGGATTTAATTTGTTTAAAGCTAATCATGCCTGCGATAAGAATCACTGTATCTACTAAGGCATGTCCTCATAAGGGATAACCTATCCATTTGATGTAATTAAACGCGCATTTAAATGTACAAAAACACTTTATGAATTAATCTCATAATAGACCTGTCACCTTCGGACTTGATCCGAATGTCCAAAGGCAATCGTAACACCTAAGATCCCCGATCAACACCGTCTCGGGGATGACAACCTTTACGCCCGATAATAACAACAGTACCTATCCCCTTATGAGGACACGCCCTAATATCGGTAAGTAAATCCAATAAATGCAAAGGTCATATGGGTATGGTGCTGAATTAATTTTGCTGGAGAATACTGAAAATAGGCGTTCCCAATAGCAACTCTATTGCTCAAATGAATATACAAATAAACCGCTGTTCAGCTTTGGCTCAAACCACGTGGACTTAGGCGGCATGATGCCACCCTTATCGGATAGAGCCATAATATCATACATGGTAAAGTCTGCCAATGGACGGTCAGAGGGGTTTTCCTGCCAATCATAAACAAATACACGCATTTCATGGGCTGGAAATACAACGGCCGGAAAGTAATTATATAGGGCAGTCTCGTCTGTTGATTGGCGTCGATCCTGCTCTTGGCGTCGCAACATAGCGCCTGTTAGCGAGCGATGGTGACCATCCGCAATATATAATGCAGGTATATGCTGCATGGCTGTAGTGATTGGAGATGTATCTGAAACCTGCCATAGGATATGTTCAATATTCAAATGGTCTGTCACTTGGTACAGTGGGGATGATGTCATATTGGTTTTGATTAGCGCATCCAATGGATCACTATCCGGATACACTAAAATAACCGGCTCCAGATGTGCCTGCAATTGACTGGCAATGGCGACACGATCCGTCACTTTTTCTTCGCGGGTTTTTTCATGTTGTTTAATGAGCCCATCATCATATTCTTTGCCGCTAACACCACATACAATGCCAGTTTGCGAGTAAGCGCCCATATTCATACGATAAATATAATAGGAGGGTGGATCTTTAGTAAAGATGCCATCTTTCTGAAAGGCCTGCCAATTTGTCTGCCCCTTCGCATAAACCTCTTTTGAATATGGATCGATCGTTGAATCAAAATCAATTTCAGGCAAGGAAATATGCAGAAAACTATACGGATTATTGCATGCAAATGATTTTGCAGCAGGTCCATCAATGATATCATAAGGCGGGCAAATAACTTTATTTACTAAGTTTGCTTTTGGTCGCCATGCTGGAAATGGAATGATCGTTGACATTGAATAGTTGTTTAAATAGAAATATGAACTATGTCAACTCTTCGAAAATATAATTTTAGTGCTGGACCTGCCATGCTGCCATTGGGTGTATTGAATCAAATCAAAGATGATTTTATGAACTATGGTGGTATGTCAATATTTGAAATTAGCCATCGATCGGATACGTTTGCCACAGTGATCGATGACACAATGGCCTTGATTCGCGATAATTATCAGGTGCCAGAAACGCATGATATTTTGCTGCTTCAAGGTGGTGCCTCTCACCAATTTGCCATGATTCCACTTAATCTAATGGATACAAATGCGGATTATATGGTAACCGGGCTGTGGGCGCAAAATGCATATAAAGAAGCGGCATGCGTTGGGAATGCCAATCTTATTTTTTCATCTGAAAAAGATGGCTTTTCGCATGTGCCTGGGCCAAATGATTTTACAGTGACCCATAATCCAAGCTATGTGCATATAACTAGCAATAATACCATATATGGCACGCAATATCACTATGTGCCGGATACTGGCAATATCCCGCTTATCTCAGATATGTCCTCGGATTTTATGGGTCGCCCCATTAATATTTCAGATTATGATATGATTTATGCGGGTGCGCAAAAAAATGCAGGGCCTGCAGGTGTAACGATTGTTATTATTAATAAGCAATTGTTGAAAAAATCATATCGCTTACAACCAGAAATTCTAACCTATGAGGCCCATGCACGAAAAGGGTCAATATATAATACACCGCCTGTATTTGCGATTTATGTGCTTCGCTTTATGATGCAGTGGCTTAAAGATCAAGGAGGCACTCCATGGGCTTATGGGCATAATAAGAAAAAATCAGATTTAATTTATGATGTGATTGATCGATCATCGCTATATACGGGGGTGGCGCATAAATCATCACGTTCTCATATCAATATATCATTTACATTTTCAGATAATAAACTATGTGATCGTTTTATTGAAAAAGCAGGCAAAGAAAATTTAGTGGGTCTAAACGGGCATCGATGTTTGGGTGGTGTGCGTGTGTCCATGTACAATGCATTTCCCTATGAGGGAGCCCATGCCTTAGCAGAATTTATGGTTGAATTTGAGAGGACCATATGAGTTATCGTATTTTGTGTACGGATAATTTATCTCATGCAGGATTGAGTGAATTGGAAAAATTTGATGGTTTGGAAATAACATTTTGCAAGGAATTAAGCTTTGATGAATTGATTCAGCGAATTTCAAACTTTGATGCATTGATTGTTCGAAGTAAGTCAATGGTCACTAAAGATGTCATTACAGCAGGTAAAAAATTAAAACTCATTGCACGCGCAGGTGTCGGGGTGGATAATATTGACATTACAGCTGCAACGGACAAAGGCATTTTTGTTATTAATGCGCCGGGTGGTAATACAATTTCAACTGCAGAGCATGCATTTGCTATGATGATGGCATTATCACGTCATATTCCACAAGCCGCCCGCCTGATGTCAGAAGGTGTATGGAGTAAAAGTAAATTTAAAGGTGCACAGATTGCGTATAAAACATTGGGTGTTATTGGATTAGGGCGTGTTGGACGTGAATTTGCAAAACGTGCGCATGCATTTCATATGACTGTATTGGCATGTGATCCATTTCTAACCGATGCTCAGATTTCAGATTTGGGAATAATGCCCGCCAGTCAAAAAGATATTTTCTCAAAATCAGATTATATTACAATTCATACACCACTGACCAAAGATACACAAAATATGATTACTGCATCTGACATAGATATGATGAAACCCGATGTGCGAATTATAAATTGCGCGCGCGGTGGCATTATTAATGAAGCGGATCTCGCAAGTGCACTCAAGCATGGACGTATTGCAGGCGCGGCTTTAGATGTGTATTCCACAGAGCCATATGATCCATCATTATTTATGGGTTTGGATAATTGTATTATGACGCCGCATTTGGGTGCATCCACAGAGGAAGCGCAGGATGCAGTAGCTACTGAAGTTGCTAGGAGCGTGGGTGCGTTTTTTGAAGAAGGTATATGTTATACAGCTGTGAATTTACCTCAAGCGGACACAACTGCCTGGGAACATTATCAATGGCAAATTATCTTAGCAGAAAAATTGGGAAAGGTTGCTTCGGAGTTATGTAGAGATCAGGTAACGCATATAAAGGTTACAGCGGATGCCAATGCCCCATCATTGGTGATGCTTGCAGTAATAAAGGAAATTTTAGGTGCTGTCACAGGTGAACATGTGAGCTTGATTAATGCTAAACAAATGGCAGATAGTCATGATATCGGGTGTTCGCTTGAAGCAACAATATCTGCGGATTTTCAAAAAACAATTTGTTTGGAGCTTATTTCTGAGAATACTACATTGTTAACACTGACAGGTATTGTTCAATCCGATAATCGATTGTTAATTACAAAATATAATGATTTTAATATTACATATTCACCATCTGGCATAACGTTATTTATTCAAAATAATGATCATCCAGGGTTAATTGGGCAAGTATGTCAAGCACTGGGCGACCATCAGGTGAACATTGCATGCATGCAAAATGTGCGGCAATGCCAGGGTGAAAGAGCATTAACTATGATTACAGTGGATGATATGATTTCAGAAAATCTATTATATACAATTCGTAATCAAGATAATATTATTGCAGCGAGTTTAGTAACAATAACCTGATATTAATAATAGACTTCTCTCGAAGGCTTGGTCAGTCTGCTTTTAGAAATCCGCTCGTCATCGCGAGAGGCCCGGCGGGCAGCGTGGCGATCCAGCTTGGAAAAAGTTTTGTCACTTTGTTTCTCACAAATGATACAGTATTAATACAACCGCTCGTTTTTAGATCGAGGTTACGAAAGAGGTCTAAAGGCGATTTCATTGAATTTACTGGTATGGTGCCGAAGATGGGTGTTTCTGAACACTCCCATTATACGGATATTTTCTGAGTCAATGCATTAACTTCGTTGATAAAATCGGGATGATTTTTAGCTAAATCGTTTAGATCGGGCAGCAATGCATTGGCACCTGCCATATCTTTTTTATTAATAAAAATTCGTGCACGAATAATGGTCATTCGAAATAAATAAGGAATAATAAATGTATTTAATTTATTGCCGATTAATTCACAGGCATTATCAAAGTATATAATCGTTTGATCATAATCCTTTGTATGAAAACAGACTTCACCCATACCTTCATATGCAGAGATAAGCGACAAGTAACCAATCGGATATTCAATGGCTGTACCAAAATACAATAATGCCTGATCCCACTTCATGAGCTCCTTATAGCAATGTCCCATTTGTACCCAAAGGCGGGCGGTGTTAATTTGTCGTTCATTGCCTTTATCCAAATAAATGCTGGCAGCAATATAGTGAGTATCCTGTTCAAGTGCTTGCGTGTAGTCATCCATATCATGATATACATTGCCCAAACTTCGATGCATGTGCATGCGCCAACGCGTACCCATGCCAGCTTCCTTGGCTAATTTTAAACCTTGAAATGCATAGTCTTTTGCCTTGTCAAAATGTTTTGTAAGTCGGCAAAGTTCGGACAATGCACGAAGTGTTGCGATATAGGCATAGCGATTATAAATAGGGTCCAGTCGGGATAATTTTTGACGAAGTTTCTGATAGGCTGCATTATAATCACCAAGTGCTGTTAATACTTGTCCCAAGTGATTGTTTGTTATTTTACGTTGTTGAATAGGAATTAAGGTGTTTTCAATTGCTTCATTTTTTTCATAAATTATTTTTGCTTTTAATAGAAATTCTTTGGATGATTCTTTGCCATCATAGGATTCAAAGTAAAATGATAATGCCTTGAAATTTTGAATGACCAATTGAAATATTATAAATGGTCGAGATTTCATGATTGTAGTTGCACGACGAATTAAATCATTTGCTGCCATATAATCACGTTTTTGTATATATATGGGGATAATCGAGATGATTAAGGGTAATAAAATTAATGAGGATGGGCTATTATCATTATTTCGAAGTTTAATTGCATTTTCAAATACACTGAGTGCTTGAGTACTATTGCCGATATCGTGTAAAATACGAATATATATACTCGTTGTATAAATACGGAGTTTGATATGAGAATCATTCATTTTTTTAAGTGCATCTGAGATGATTTCTTTAGCTAGGATGAGGTTGCCTGCTTGGAATAACTGTTTTCCAAGTGCGACGAGATGTCGTATTGAATGACTCAAGCAATTATAACCGCCATACCCCATATGTAATAGTTTTGAGATGGTATTTGGGGCTTTGGGTGCAATTTGATCATGCCACTTACATCGTTTGGCATAAGGGATCATGTGATAGATGATATTGGCAAAATAATGGTCAGTAATTGTGAATGTATTTTCCTGCGGGTCATATGCTAAGATATGCTTATCTGTTAAATTTTGTAATAACATACGCAAATGATGATGATTTATAAATTCCATAATATCATTGAATGATGCATGTAGTGTAATGGATTTCCACTGCCATATGGCGATAAAGGTGAGGACTGTTTGCTCAGCTTGACCTAGCGCTCGATACTGATTTTCCAAACGCTCCTTTGTTGATTGTGTAATGGCTTTACTTTGCGCTGAAATGGGTTGCCAGATTAGCCTGCCATCAATATCGAATAGTCGTGCATCATCTTTATCCATCATACGCAGGTGTTCAACAATTTCGCATGGAATACCATGCGTTATGGATTGTAAATTTGTGATCCACTCTTTTGGGATGGTGGATTCTGAAAAGGCAGGGGTGTATTGTAAATAGTCATGCAATTGCTTTTCTGAAAATGTATTCAATGTACTCATATGTGAAAAACGATTTATTTTTTCCTGAAATAATGTGGTTATATGATTGTTGGAATCGGTTTGAGTCATAATTAATAATAGTGATGGCATGGTTTTAAATATCGCATGATGATGCAATTGTTCTTCTAAATACTGAAAGCAATGGGCTAGCATATCAATGATTAACTCATTTGATGCATCAATCTCATGAATATTATCGATCATTACAATTAAGCCTGTTTGCGCCGCCATGATGGATGTATAAAGGTTTTCCAATGTTTGTGTAATATCCATTTCATTTGCTGGTAAACTCAAGGTGATGGTCTTCCACGTCTCAGGATACATGTGTGCATATTGTGCAATGTGATTTAGAAAATATGTTTTACCATGCCCCTGTTTTCCAGTGATAATATATGTACATGATTCATGCGTGTTTTTTTCAATCTGTGTGTATATTTTTTGACGAATATCATCCTGGCCAATGAATACTGTTTTTGGTGGTTCTAAATAGTTAGCTTGCGTGCCGCTGAAAATATCGGATTGATGGGTGATAAGTGCATTGATAACAGCACGTGCATTGGAGTAGAATCGTTTATCAGGCTGTTTTGCAAGTAAACGTATAATAATTGTTTTTAAAAATTCAGGAATGCCGCCATCATGTGTGCATGCGGGTGGAGTGGCAGGCCCTTCTTTTTCAATGATTTGTCGTATTTTCTCTAAATTACCTTTGGCCATGTTTCGTAAATAGGGGTAAAAAAATCCCCATGTTAGGCAATGATAAAATAATACCGCTGTGGAAAATAAATCCGCACGTGCATCCACTTCCTCTTCAATTCCAAAGGCTACTTCCGGTGCAATATATGAGGGGCTGCCGCAAAAGTTACCCTTATACGCTTTTGGGGGAATGGCGATGCCAAAATCAATGATTTTGACGATCGGATTATTATCTGCATCATACTGAACCAATACATTTTCTGACTTGATGTCCAGGTGAAGTAGGCCATTGCGATGAATAAAGTCCAAGCCTTCCAATACTTGAACAAAATAAGGAATCATCTCATTGGGGGATTTTCCGCGCAGTGTTTGTGCCAATGTATTGCCTTCGATATATTCCTGGCAAATATAATAGGAGCCTTGATGAAATCCAAATTCATATGCTTTTGCGATATTGGGATGAGAGAGATTGATAAGGTTTTTATATTCAGATTTAAATGATAATAGCTGTTTATTATAATATTCTTTGGCAAGTGTTTCAACATGGGTATCTGATAGATACGATGATTCCACATGTGTGCGATATTGATTGAGCAAATTATCGCGATTGAGTAATTTTAATGCGGCTTTTTGTTCTTTTCCGTGAATATCGCGTGTGGCTTCAAACACAATACCAGAACCACCTCGTCCAATTTCACGAGTGATGTGCCAATCATCAATTTGTTTTTTCTCAAAATCAGCGGTCATCGTTTTAATGGGTCAAAGGATGTGATTGTATTTTCACATAACATTTCCTGGCTTGCTTCAGGCCATTGCTCAAACATATACATGATAATATTAGCGGCATTTGTAAACATGCGATCTTCTGGTTTTTTTTGAAGTAAACCATAAATTAATTCTTCTAGATTTCGCGGCACATCTTTTCCTTGGGATAAATTGGGTGGGATAATTTCACGCTCTATTCGGCGAATGAGTGATTGGATGCTTTTCATACTTCCACGCCGGCATTCAAATGGCAAGGAACGTCGGACACAATAATACATAAGCACTCCCATAGAAAATAAATCTGCGCGCTCATCGATTTGATCGTTCAATCCCAGAGCAATTTCTGGCGCCATGTATACAGCAGTTCCTTTAAAGGATCCATCGTATTGATCTTTGGGAAGAGCAAATCCATAGTTCATCATTTTGATAATAGGATCAGAGGTATCTAAGTCTGCAAAGAAGGTATTGGATTTTATATTTAAATGAAGCAAATTATTTTGATGCTGAAACTGCAAGGCTTGAAATGCTTTTAAAAATAAAGGAATCATTTGGATGGGGGTAAGTCCTTGAGTGGCTTGTACTAAGTTGGGTGCGGATAAATAATCGGTCAGTAGAATATGGGCATTGCGCTCATTATCAAAGATCAAATTATGATGAGTTGCAATATTGGGATGATATAAATCCTTAACGCGACTGTAAGCATCTTTGAAATTCTCTTCAATGGTTAAAAATTTTTCATTGGCGAGTGATTTGACATCATCCAATGGTAAGTCCTCATCTTCATCGTGAAATACAATTTGATAGCGCAGGAGTAAGGCTTCCTTGTCTAACCATTTTGCAATGTATAAATCATCGTTAGCTGCACGAACAAGATAAGAATGAAATCGCTTGCTTATGCTTAACTTTCGTATCACTTGATATTCAGTAATGTTGGAATGCTGTGTGTCATGATCCATGAATTCCCCTTTATGCAATGTGCTGTATTTTATAAAAAGTTACATATAGATTCAATGAGAATTCAATCGATTGTGATTTTATTTTGATAGCGATTTAGGGGGGGGCGTTGCGGATGGTATTTGTTGCTATTGAAACGATCCCATGCGCAATTGATCGATAAGCTCGCGCATGTCTTTTGGTAATGTGGATTTGAATTGTACATGTTTTTTTGTTCGAGGATGAATAAAACCAAGCGTTTTAGCGTGAAGTGCATGTCTATGGAATTTGGGCATGCCTTGTTGTTTGTATACTTTATCGCCAATTATTGGAAATCCATTACTAGAAAAATGAACACGAATTTGATGTGTGCGTCCAGTACGAAGCTCCACTGATAAAAGTGTTGCATTGGGATAGCGCTCAATTGCGCGATAATCTGTGATGGCTTCTTTACTCTCTGGGCTATTGCTGACTTTTACTTTTCTTCCATCACCAAAAGATCCCTTTTCAATCCCTTGCCGAATACGACCTTGCTCACGTTGCACTTTTCCAAATACAATAGCAGCATAGGTTCGCTGCACAAGGTGTTGTCTAAACGCATATTCAAGGCGTTTTCCGTAATTTGACAATGCAAATACCATGAGCCCGGATGTTTCCACATCCAGTCGATGCAGCGCAGATACAAATACGCCCTTGGCATCTGGATGCTTGCGTTTTAAATAGTTATGGACGCGTCCATATAAGTTGTCTTTATTTGTATTGTTTTTACCGACAACAGAAAGAAGTCCTGCGGGCTTTTCAACAACAATGAGATCTTTATCCTCAAAATAAATTTTAATTTTATCCTTGGATTTTAATGTTAGGGGTGCGGATCGTCCTTTTTGCTTGCTTGCTTTCCCCTTTGTTCCAGAGTTTGGTTCAATATTGACAATAACGCGGTCCAGCGTATTTAATTCCCACCCTGCAATAATGACACATTTTCCATTGATCAGTACTAACCCGTCATTTAATAGAGCTTTGACTTGTTTTCTGGATAGATCTGGCAATCGTGCACATAAAAACTTATCAAGGCGTATGCCATTGTCACATTTGGTAGCTGTAAATTGTTTGTTCATATAAATCCTGTTTTATCCTTGCCCTTAAACCTTTGTTCTGTTACCTAATGGCGCTAACAAGGAGGAATAAATGACACAAGTTTCAATTGGAGAATTAACCGCTGAGATCCCAGCAGACTGGAATACACAAGGGATGTTAACATTAACGTTGCCTTCTTCAGATCCGAACGTCAAGCCCAATGTCATTCTAACTAAAGAATATTTACCACAGGAAGTGGAATTGAATGCCTATTTTGGACGTATTAAAGATTCTATTCAAAAGCGTGGTATTAAGGATTTAAAAATATCAGATGAAAAAGATATTGCGATATCCGGGATGCGTGGAAAAATGATGGTTTGTAGTTGGGATGTGTCTGCGATGGCCGAAGTGATGCAACAGCAAAATCCAGATCAACCGGCACCTCAAGTGGAGCCAGGACAAGTTGTAAAGCAAATTCAAGTAACATTGCTTAAGGGAACATTAGCAATCAATATGACTGCTAGCTTTCCAGAGGATAAATTTCAAGAATACTACAAGCCATTTCAAGGTTTTTTGAAAAGTTTAAAAGTAGCTGAATAAGTAGGGGCCTATTTTTATAATAGGTGTTTTTAAATAATTTTGTAAGTAAATTTTTTGGGCAATGCATATTTTCTATAAAAATAGATGATAGGCATTGCCTTTTTATGTTTTGAATAACCCCATTATTAGCTGGGTTGTTGTGATAATGTGAGTATAAGGTCAAAGTTATCGGGAATCGGTTCGGGCGCTGTAATAGATTTAACGCGCACCCTTTCATTGCAGACAGTGCATTCATGGATGATCATATATCCCTTTTTTGAATGAATATGCACGGAAATAGGTGTCATCAATCCTTTGCATGGATTGGCGCGATCACCAGGCCGAATATCCAAATGTTTGCACCATAGACAAAATGGGCAATGATTGCGTGGTGTGCCCTTTACTGTGGCAGGCACCTCTTGCTTGCAATGTGCGCATATAAAATCATCATTAATTACAGTAAATTGTTTGTCTTGACTTATCATTGGAAGTCGTCCCTAAACAGAAATTGATATTAGCAATGCCTTTAGATATAACTGATTTTGTAAGTATGCATGATATGACAGGGAAAAACAATTATTTTGAGTGATGGGATTGCCATCAAAATAGCTATAAATATGAATAGGAAAATTTATGAATCAAATTATTTCATCTGCAGACAGTGGATTATTCACATTACCTCTTCCTGATATTCATCATATTTCTCCATATACATTGGAGACACAAGCAATTGTGGATCAGCATCGCTCATTGCCAGAGGGCACGCGTATTTGGAAGAAGGGCTTGAAAAAAATAGGTACGGCACGATTGTATGCCAACCGATTGCCATTGGATGCAAAAGTAAATTTAGTGCTTATTGATTTGAAAAAAATAGAGTTGCCGAAAACCCCATCTCAATCGGAGTCGCCTAATTACTGGCAGGGGCATATTGCCGCTGGTATATCAAGGCGTATTGCATTAATGCGCGATGCCGCGGGTAATTGGAGTGCGGCAAGTAAATTCATTTCTACCGAAGTACTTTATATGTATGAGGTGATTTTTCCAAAAGGGGATACGTATTATTATAGTGATCCCATGAGTACATATCAGCCATTTGGTGCCTATGGCCCATCACAGGTGACGGATATAAGTCAGTTTAATTGGAAGTCAAATGGGGCATTTAAACGAAATGCCAGTGAGATGGTCATTTTGGAAATTCACATGGCCACCTTTTCATTGGATGGCACATATAAAGGGCTTATGACGCGAAAAGGAAAATCGTGGATTAAAACACATATTATCGATAGAGGATTTAATGCGGTATCCATAATGCCGCTGGTGCAATGTCCTGGAAACTATAACTGGGGGTATGATGGTTCACATCCATTTGCTGCCCATCATAAATTAGGAACCCTTGAGGAATTATGCGAGCTTATTCGATATTTACACTCAAAAAAAATCAGTGTGATTTTGGATGTGCAGTTAAATCACATGGCATTGCAGCATAATCCCAATCGTGGGATTAATGATCGAATGGCTCCTTGGGACGTGGGGCCGGCCCAGCATATTCCTATGCCTGATGGTAAAACGGTCGTCGAGCATTGGGGTGGGCCGCATTGGGATCATAGTGCCAGGGATGCTCATTTTAATGTAGATCCTGCGCGCTATTGGATTGCACTTCAAAACCATGCACTCTTTAGTGAATTGTTTTTTTATCTGACTCATACATTTCAATTGGACGGTATTCGTGTGGATATGAGCGCTTATATGGGGCTTGGTGATGCCGGGGCATTTAATGTTTATGATGCGGCGAGCAAAGAGGTTAATTTCCCTATTTTAAAGCGTTTGGTTGCAAGTGTCAAAGCAGCAAATCCAGATGCAATCATTGTTGCAGAGGACGGGCGTGAAGGACGAGCATGGCAATGTGTTGCTGATGCGACAGGTATTGATTTTGCCTGGAATTTTGAATTTATGCATGTATTACATCAATTATTTAATGTACGTCAGTCATATGATCGCATACTGACAATCAGCGATTTATGGAATGTGTTGAAATACGGTATATTATACCCGGAAAAAACGGATGATAATAGCTATTCGGCATGGGTAGGGTATTTTTCAAGCCATGATGAAGTGGGTAATCATGGGGGGACGCGATTGGAGCCTTTGTTTGATACTGCGCAAGATCTTCGATTGGCCATTACATTATTATTTGTGGCGCGTTGTATTCCAATGCATTTTCAAGGTGCTTGTCGGCCATTTCCTTTTTTTCGTGATGCAGCCAGGCATGATTCGAATGGAATATCTACTCCTGATCCACGTATATATAATGATAGGGGGCATGCCTATTCAAATTATGATGAATTGGCAAGTGATGTAGCGGATCAGGTTCAGCGTTTGTATCGAATGAATGCCAGTTCTAATATGGATGATGATCTCCATGCAGATTTATGGCAAATACTAAGTCAGTATCGTGCACAGCATTGTGCATTGCAGTCGCTAGATTCCAGACAAATGGTTCGATTGGCCGAACATCGGGATAATCAACTGCTTGTTATTTATCGAGGGGATATTATTATTGGCATTAATTTAAGCGAGCAGGATTATTCTCATGGATATGTGATGCATGCAATGCACCCGCTGCCAAGTGGGCGATTTCAGCCATTATTTTGTTCTAAAAATAAAAAGGGTATCGTTAAAGGAATAGAATCTATGGTAATTTCACCCTATACAGATACATTTACTATGAAAATACCTGAAAAATCGATAGTTTTTTGGAAAAAATAAAAAAGGGAGGAAATCTCCCTTTTTAGCTATATTGTGAATTTACTGCCCATCTTGAATTCGGGCATTTTTGAACAGCCCCCAAATACCTCTTTTGTGGGTGCCCCTACATAACGCCTTTTTCTTTTAAAAATGGGCTATATTTCATATCCGCACCTTGAATATGCTGGATTAGCCAGTTTTTTAAAAAATTCATGACTTCAACAGTGACCTGCTGTCCAGCATCGTTTTTTGCTTTTAACTCTCCTGCTTGTTGAATTAAATTATCATGAAGTCGTTTATGCTCATCATAATGTGGATATGCATGTTTTTGCATATATTGTTCTTCTACAGAAAAATGTGTTTTTGTATACTGTATTAGCTCAACCAACAATTGAGTGGTAATTGTAGCACCTTGGCCAGCGCTCATTGCGTCGAATAATTTATTTACAATATGTATCAATTGCTCGTGTTGTTTATCGATGCTCTGAATTCCTACTGAATAACTGTCATTCCATGTAATTAAACTCATCAATCCCCCCTTTTTTGTATGTGGTTATTAAAATAAATTGGATTTATATATTATAAATCAAAAAAAATAAAATGCGAGTTTTTTTAAAATGAATATTGACAATTAGGAATGATTATGAAAAAGGATAATATATCATTAATAAAAAGGAGATAGTAAATTATGACTGATCAAACAAATCGCATTCCAGTAATTGGTGAAATTGCCCCATCATTTACTGCACAAACTACACAGGGGGAGATTAACTTTCCTGAAGATTACAAGGGAAAATGGACTATTTTATTTAGCCATCCGGCAGATTTTACGCCAGTGTGTACCACAGAATTTATGACATTTGCATCCATGGAAAGTGATTTCAATGATTTAAATTGCAAATTGCTTGGCTTGTCCATTGATAGTAATTTCAGTCATATTGCATGGTTACGTACAATTAAAGAAAAAATTGAGTATAATGGCATGAGCAATGTGGATATTAATTTTCCAGTCATTGCGGATTTAAAAATGGATGTTGCTGGTAAGTATGGCATGGTACAGCCAAAAGAAAGTGATACCAATGCTGTTCGTGCTGTATTTTTCATTGATCCTGATGCAAAGATTCGTGCATTGATGTATTATCCTCTGTCATTAGGTCGTAATTTTGCAGAAATAAAACGTGCACTCATTGCCTTACAAACTTCAGATGAGCACGGAATTGCAACACCTGCCAATTGGCAGCCGGGTGATGATGTTATTGTTCCCCCTCCAGGTGATGCAAACCTTGCGGATGAGCGCGTTAATGGTGCTGAAAAAGCAGGGTATAAATGTCTCGACTGGTTTATGTGCTTGAAACCCCTATCCAAGTAGTGATTATTTCCATCCCCAAAAAGGCCAGCGTTCTGCTGGCCTTTTGCTATTTTTCACCAGTCCCATTATCTATCTGGTTGTTTCCAAAAATGTGATATCATGGCAATCATATCAATATTCAAATCGGTAATCATGGTAATATTGTCTGAACTAATACCGCCAATTGCACATACAGGTACATGAAGGGACTGCCATCGAAATAGCAATTAGTGGGGTTGTTCAAAAATACCCAGATTGCCTAACCTCTATTAGATTGCATGAGGTTACAGGCATAACGCCGACTATCATTTGCCAGGCATATTTATATATCTGGCAAATGATGTCTTGTTTACTAGCGCTGTGATAACTTGAAAAATTGCGTTAGCAATTAGTCAAGTTGATCAAGCGATTGTGCATTTCCGACAGCAAAAATATAATAGACGCTGTCAAGGCCTCCCGTAAACCTGTAACCGGAGCGACCATGCGAGTACGTGAGGACCCACGGGTGTTAGCTAAGAAACACCGAAGATGGGTGTTCCTACGGGCAACCCCATGAACAGCATTTTTAATTTCTTGCAATACTTCAAGGGAGGTAAGGGTTACATTTTTTTTACTATGAATTGGAAATAGGCACCCTACAGATACATAACCCGCACCTTGTGTCTCTGCATGCAGGGCTTGTTCGACATTATGAACAGGTATGCCAATGATAAATCCAGGTGGACATAATTTTCTTGCATGTTCTATGGGAAAATTGTTTTGCCCCAAATGCACACCATCTGCATAGGCCAGTGCAACATCTAACTTAAAAAGTGTTCAAAATTTGAACATGTCTGACTAAAATTAAACACTATTAAATAAAAATCATCATATGGTCTGTCTCAACCCCATTGTGGAAAAATAAAGTTGGCAATGATTTTGCTTATATATCATTGAATGAAAGTAATTATATCTGCACTGCTATATTTTAAACTAACTTCAATTATCTGCTTATGTATTGTCCCATATGCCACTGCCAATGATAGAATGGGATCAACCGGTATTTCAAATACATTACTGGGTAATCAATCCTTTGTAGAAAGTATTACATTGGAAGGGTTGGATAATTATGTGCGCGCTCAGTCGCGTACATTGATTAAAAAAATGCTCAGCGAGGATGGTGTGCATTGGTTGTGTGATGCGGTTGCTGAGCATATTAACAAGCGTCGTGAGATGGAGAAAAATGGCCAGTCAGAACAGGCCAGTATTTTTTATATGGATGAACGGATGAAAATCTATGTGGAAAAAAAATTACAGCAATCAATTGCACGGGCATTACCTGACCTGGCGTATAATACAGTAATAAAGGGGTTGTATCGCAATAGTGTGTCCAATGATATGCAAAATCAGGCGCGTGAAATCGCGGATAAAATGCAAGTGATTCTAAATACAACATTGAATGAGCAAATGGATCACATGTTGGATCAATTTTACTCCGATGGTATTTCACAGATTAAAGATATGCTTATAAAAAATAAAATTGGGCAGTATATTGATATTCATGATTTTAAAGGGTCTGTGATTTCGTATTTAAATATTGATCAGCTGGTTGATAAAAGTACAGCTCTATTGACCAATTCTATCGGTGTATCATGCGTGCAAGGGATAAAAATGCGCATTACAGATGCATTTAGGGGTGATTTGCCGCCTGAATTAGTGCAAGCCATTCAAAAAGGTCCCAAAGAAGTGAGCGATTGGGTGACTAATTATCAAAAACTTTTACCAGGAAAAAAAGCCGCACAATTTGCCAATAGTATGATCAATAAACCGCTAATTTATATTGCCAATCCAGCCTATGCAGCTCTTCTCTCTGCATCTGCTGCTAAGCATTTTTATAATGCATTTAGCGGGCCATTTGTGAATGCACATGAATTAAAACGTGGCAGTGATGTGATTCGTTTTATGGTATGGCAACTTCAAAATAAACAGGGCATTCATATTTCACTGCTTGAGCTTATTTCACTTCCAGGACAAGTGGTTGGAGGATTGCCAGGATTTGAGGATATTTCAACAATGCAGCAAAAATTAAATGATAAAATAAAATCATTGAGTGAATTAGCAATTAAAATGGATCAATTATTATTAAAGCCAGTTACTCAAGTGCATTCTCAGATTACGCAAGTAACGGATACTATCACGAAAGAACTAAAAAACATTCAACAAATGGTCATTACGCCGGTAACGGATATTAAAAAACAGGTGGATGAAAAAATATCAATTTTTAAGTCAGGGATCGATCGTGCATGGCCAAAATCATTGAACGGCTTGCCTAGGGATTGGAACGAATTAAAATCCAGTTTGCCTGATTTTAGTCACACTCTTGGGAAGTTGGGTAATACGCGGCTTAACGATGAGTTTAAACGCGCATATGATAAAAGTGCGGTGAAGACAACTGTTACGCAAATTACAAATTCATTGAAAACATTCAATCAAACGCTAGCAAATAATCTGTCACAGGATTTAACGAATGTGCTCGCAAAAACTAGGTTGCTAGGGCCTATGGCAAATCTGCTTGAATACGAATCTGTGCCGCTTAGCCATCCGCCATATGCTGAGGAGCTCGATCCAGTGTTTATTCATAATGGTGAAGTCTATCATCGTATAACTGATTTAAATATTCCTGGCAAAGGGTTGGATCTTACTTTTGAACGTATTTATCGTAGTCGAAGTTATTTCAAAGGGGAGTTAGGTTGGCAATGGACGCATAATTTTGCTGAAAATTTGATGCAATCTCAAAAAGGAATTGTGTGGATTCGTGCGGATGGATTAAAGGTCGTATTTGATAAAGTTGATGGAAGATATCAATGCAAACAGTGTGATTGTGAATTAATAAAAAATAAACATGGGTTTTTATTGAAAAAAAGAAATGGCATTCGTAAATTATTTCATCATAATGGACGATTAATATCCATTGCAGATCGATATAATAATCAAATGACATTAACCTATGATATGAGAGGGCTGGTTTCTAAAATAAATGATACGTACAATCGAGAGCTTAATATTCATCGTCATGATGATGGATTGATTCATACAATTACGGATTTTTCTGGTCGGCAAATTGTGTATGAATATAATGAAAGTTCTGAATTAATTGCGGTGCACAGCAGAACAGAGACTGGCCAAGGGATGCAGCTAAGCAGTCGGTATGGGTATGAGCAAAAGAAAATATCCAAGCATTCAGGGCATTTGATCAATCGTATTATGGATGCAGCGGGTCATGTGTTTTTGGAAAATCGTTATGATGATCAGGGACGTATTCGTCAGCAGCGCTATGGCAGTCAATCATGGAAAACGATTTACTATGATGGTCCAATGCATCGATATATTGTGTTTGAAGATGGCCGTGAACATCATTTTCAGGTAAATTCCAATGGACATATTGTCGATGAATTTTGGATGGCAGATGAGAAAATGCATGGCCATCATACCTATGTCTATGATGAATTTGGGCATCAATTATCGCATTGTTATCCAAGTCAGCGGTGTATTCAATATGCCTATAATGGAGATTCACAGCCAGAAAAAATCAGAATTTTACCTAAATCCAAGCAAGATATATTTGAGCTTCATTTAGACTATGAGCCGCATTATGGTCGATTATTGAGCGTGGATTTGCCTGGACAGCGATCATGGACATATCATTATAAGAATACGTTTCCATATGATCTTAATTTTGTAGAGTCTTGTTATCAAGGCGATTGCCGCCGCATTGCATCGATGACACTTAATACCTGTGGGCAACTAACTGAAATTGAAAATGCCCTGTTTGGAAAGACACAAATTAAATATAAAGCTGTATCAATTCCAGATTCAACATATTCAATGCCATCGCATGAGTATGCTTGTGGAGATGTGCACACTGTCGATAAAGTAAATGCTAACTATACGCAATCCACCATATATGATTATAGTATTATAGGAAATATTCGACATATAACAAAAAATAATGGGAATCAGATGCGATTATTTATGAATGACAATAATCGCATTGTCATTGAAAAACAAAATGATCAGCAGGCATTGGAGTATCTGTTGGATGGCAATCAAAATATCAGTGGCATGCGTTATGTGGGGCAAAAACAACATTTGGCAGATTTTAAGTATAATGAATTGGACCAAATAATAAATCAGGTGTATTATCCAAACAGTACAGATCAAATAGAATATGAATATACCTATGATAATTACAATCGATTGACTCATATGCTATATCCCAATGGTCGAAAAGATAAGATTGAATATGATGTGTTGGATCAATGGCAATGTATTACTCGGGATATGCATTCAATTGATCGTAAAAAAGTTTGTGTTGTGCGTGATGAGGATGGGTTGATTGTTCAGATTGTTTATCATTCAGGAGAGACGCGTGTCGATATAGTGCGTGACGGTTTTGGCCAGATTCAATCTATGATATCTGGATCAAAACGTTGGGACTATGAGCGCGATGATTATGGTCGTGTGATTCAGCGATATCACTATGTGGATGATAGAATGATTCTAAGCGAAGGTTGGGCATATGCATGGTATGATAATCCCATTAAGTATCGCTTGGAAAAAGAAAATGAGCGACCATACATAATAAATTATCATTATAATAATATGCAATTACCTTTGTTGATTTCAGATAATTCTAGCAATGAGATTGCTTATGAATGGGATGATCATGGAAAATTGCTAACAATCAATTATAATGATAATTTAAAACAATTTATGACATATGATGAATATGGGCAATTACGCAGTGTATTTGAAAATTGTCTGGATGATGAATGTCAGGTGCAATCATGGACGTACGATTCATATGGCCGCATTGTGTATTATCAAGGGAAGGGGAGTGATTGGCAATGGTCATATGATAATTATGGTCGTGTTAAATCTACTAAAGAGAATGGTCTGTCATATAATTATAGCTACGACAAAATAAATCGTATTACTCAGTTAGTACAAGCTTCTGGTGGAAAATCTCGACGATCTCAATTTTCATGGACGACTATGAATGAATTGCAATCAATGGTAGGTCCAAATGGGCAAGCAATATCAATGTCATATGATATGTTTCGTCGGCCTATTATAAATAAATACTCAGATAGTAGGTCAAAACGAATTTCGTATAATATGAGGGATCAGGTGGTTGGCGTGCTTGGTGAAAATTATTATATGGCAATGAACTATAATCAAGGCGGCATGTTGATGCGACGTTTTGCAGCATTTAATGATAATAAGGTAAGTAGTGTGGAACAATTATTTGAGTGGGATAATTATGATCAGCTAATAAAAATGAAAGACAATGTAGATGATAACTTAATTCAAAACGAATTTTCCTACAATGCAAATGGACAGGTCGTTTCAACAATAACCGATAATCAGCATGTATCATTTTCATATAATGCATCCGGACAATTGATATCTGAGAAAATGGATAATCGCGTTCATTTAATGCATACATACGATTCGATGAATCGACGCACATATACATTTGATGGAGAAAATGCACTTATTGCATATGAGCATGGTAATCATCATGATAAAAAACAGGTCACAATAGGTAAAGAGTATCATGGGGTATGGAAATATGATTCGCAGGGCGTTCTATATGAAACACAATGGTTGGATTCTCAGGGCGATCAATTATTTTTTGAGGAGCAGTATATAGATAAAGATAATCGAGTTTTTGCTAGAAACGACGGTATTATGCGGGAATTTGAATATAATACTTTTGGTGAACTGACTCATGTTGCAGATGTTAATTATGGGGATGATGACTCTCAAAAAATCAATGAATGGGCATATTATTATGATGATGCAGGTGTATTGATGTCTATGCAGCATAATGATCGTATCGATGAACTGCAATACGATAGTGAAAACCGTATAGTAAAAATAAATGGCGATGCCATTATTTACAATGCAGATGGTTGGTTGATTGATGATGGAGTGTATAATTATAAATATGATGCGCTGGGGCGCTTATATCAGGTTTATTATAATGGTAAACGGCATCATACATATCGCTATGATGCATTGGGGCGACGAAGTGAAATTGATAATCATATAAATTCTTTTAAGCAAATACGAACTGTATGGCATGGTTGGCAGCCATTGATTCGATGGAGTGCGCATGATTGGACCTATCATGTCTATGATTATTCGAATCAATACATGATGGATATATCTTCAGAAAAAAAATCGATTGTTTTTATAGATGCTGGTCAAAATATGCGTGGGCGATTGAATATAAATTCTGGTTTAAAAAATTACGATTGCAGATACAGTCCTTTTGGAAAAAAAGAATGCAGCCAATTTCAAATGGGAAAATGTTTTGCAAGCGGTGAATGTGATCAATCGCCACTTATATACATGATGCATCGATATTATCATCCTCAATTAAAACAGTTTATCACTCCTGATCCATTGGAGTATCAGGTAATGCTGCATGCAAAGGATACATTTAATAAAATGCCTGCCATGTCATACCATCGTGGACTGGGTCACACCAATGGTCCTAATATACCAAAATCCCTACATTCAATTGATGATCAACTTCTTGTTCTTGATCGGGTAGATATTGATTCACATATATTGGCATGGCCCTCATGGCAGTTGTATTCATATGCGGATAATAATCCAATTATGAATTATGATCCGCTGGGTCTGGCATCACTGGTATTTGATCGATCAGAGGAAAAAATGTTTTTATTTGATGGGAATGGAAAATATATCAGAGAATTTTTGGCAACGAATTTTGCCGTAAATATTAAGGGGGATCGGTTAAAAAAAGGTGGTAAAGCACCTGTGCCAAACGGGGTTTACTCATTGCAAGTGCCGGAATTTCATTCAAAAAAATATCGTAAGAAAATTTATGATGCGCACAAGTTGGGAACACCAAGCCATAAGGAAAGTCGTGTAACAGGTCAATTTTGGTATAAAAATAAAAAAGATACAGATGACTATAGTATGAGCTTTGGCCGGATTCGATTTCGAGTGGGTGAAAATAGTAGTGGTGTGGAGCGGATAGTGTGGCAACGAGGTATTTTTATTCATGGAGGTCGCCATAATTATCGTAATAAAACCTATGGATGTATTCGCGCGGATGATGGTGAATTGGAAGTTTTGGCTGCAAATGCAGTTTTATTTCAACGTCAAGGGGATCCTATCGACCAATTAATTGTGCGTGAGGATGTGTTCTCTGCACCTATACACCAGGTGAAGGCCGTGCAACAAATCAAACGTGCAGCGATTACAGCCAAGTAAATGCCACAAGGTGATAATGAAGATAATCTTTGAAATACTCAAAATATTTCTTTTTCAGGCCATTGAATGATATTGGGATATATGCTGCTGTTGTCGATCAATCCTACGTTTGAGCGGTTTTATAAAATAATAAAATAGTTTTAAAAACAAGTATTTATGCCTGTTTTTAAATTATTTTCCAATTGTTTCGAAAGTAAACTTCAAAAAAACATTCAATGTAAATAAAATAAACTTGATAGCGCAGTGCGTTAATGCTAACAATATAACAAAAGATGAGGGGGGGTAATTATGTATCAGAAATGGCTACATAATGCTGATAGTGTTCTCCAATTCATACGACATCATATAGTTTATATGCTTCAGCGATTTCTAAAAAAAGAAAATGTCTCGCTTGCTAATAAAGCAGAGGTAATGCCTGGCTGGGTGAAAAAAAATCGTTCGTTGATGACATCACAGATGATTGAATCTCTTTTTTATCGTCAAAAAGAATATGGCAGTCATGGAATATCGACAAATAGTAGTTTAGAAAAAAATAGTTTTGGTTTGTTGATAAGAAAAAATAGTATACGAATAGCGACACTTTGTGTAATGATAGGTGTCGCTTTTTTTTATTCCATGGGTTGTGGGTCCTCATCACAGCTGACTAATATTGCCACGGATGGTTCTTCTGAGTCAGAGTCCCAAAGTGTGGATAATTTTGATGCGACGATTTTGACAGGCAATTACTCTGGAACATTGGTTGTGCATTTGGATAAAAATATGAAGTCGATCATTACAGGGGCTGGCAAATTAATGAGTCGTGCCAGTGATCATCGGCTGTTAGATATTACCAATGCAATTTCTAAATATTCATCTGCAACAATTCGACGGTCAACAAAAGAATCCCCAATGGCGACTGCTGTACATACCAAATATATGAAGCTATTGGCAGGTCATGATGTGCCGGACCTGAATAGTATTGTATATGTGGATATTGCAGATAGGCAGCAGGCACATGCACTTCGAAATATATTAAAGAAAATGGATGGCATCAGTCATGTATATCCATTTATATCGCTTTTATCTGTAGCGGATGATGGTATTGCAAAGTCAATGAGATTGCCTGTTACACCTCAAAAAACAAGAGATGCCACTGAAAATCCTGCAGAGGGAGTGATGTCTATACCTGACTTGAGCGATCAACAGGGCTATTTGTACTCATTTGATCAAACAGGAGGGGTGGATACGCATGCATTTTGGGATTCGGGTGCTTATGGTCAAGGTGTTGTAATTATGTCCATGGACGGGGGCGTTAACCTGCAGCATGAAGAGCTCGCTTGGGAAATGAATCCTTATTTAGTGGATAGCAATGGTCATTATTATGGTGTTGGGGATCATTGTATTGCAGATGGCATGGACAATATGATGAATCAGTGTCAAATGGGTGTGTTGCACGGCACTGCGACAGCCAGTATTTTGGTGGCTCGTCATGATGGTCAAGGTATGGATGGTATATCACCACAAGCTCATTATGTGAATCACAGTATGTTAAACCCAAGTACATTAGGGGATTATGATGATCCCGCATATGAAGAGATTTCTCCATATGGGCGTATTGCGCCTGGAAGCGTATACTTAATTACATATATGCCGAATATAGATTTGCCGGTTGAGGCAATTCCTATGTATTATGAGGAATACCAACTTTTGGCAGCATATGGAGTAACTCCTGTTCTTTCCGCAGGGAATAGCGGTTATAATTTTGATGATCCTGCATTTTATAATGAATTTTCTGATTTAATGGATCTTCGCGAAGTAGATTCAGGATCTATTA
Organism: uncultured Myxococcales bacterium; assembly: GCA_964480565.1. Taxonomy (GTDB): domain Bacteria; phylum UBA10199; class UBA10199; order 2-02-FULL-44-16; family JAAZCA01; genus CAYZSU01. Next base: position 23,465 of record CAYZSU010000023.1, read on the forward strand.
TTGTGGGGGCCTCCATGGGAGAGGGCCAGCCATTACAGAAGGCAGACTTTTCAAACTGCGGGCGTCGTGTTGATTTGTTTTCATGGGGAATGAATGTTGTTTCTGCAGGTACTGGAGATATATTGGAGTGGCAGAATAATGATGGTGTTCAGCCATTAAATCAGGATCCCAATAGATTTTATACGGATAGTTTTAATGGAACATCTGCTGCAGCTCCTATTATTGCAGGTACCGTTGCCTTAGTGCAAAGTTATGTAAAAAATGAAATGGGTTCCTATCGATTTATGATGCCAGTTAAATTGCGAGAGATATTATCGGAATCAGGATTGAGTCAAAATGATGATGGTTGTAATATTGGGAAGCAACCTCAATTGGACCAAGCAAAGCAGATGATCGATGCCTATTTATCGCAGACAGGCCAACTTTTTCAGGAGTTGTCATCAAATACATCGATGACATTGGACAATTATTATGCGCTTCGTGATACAGGTTTGGGTTTGATTTGTCTGCGTGATGATCAGGATCATAGTGATCCAGCATGTCCAGAAGAACTTATTCACCCACAAGGGTTGATGCAAGCCTATCAGATGGATTTTGACTTGGATATGCGCAGTGATATTGTGCATTGGAATCGAGGTAAATGGCGATTGGATTTAAGTTCTCAGGGTGATTCTGATGATGGTTTTGGTTCTTGGGATATTGTCAGTAATTATACTGCAATCGATTCAAAATGGGTTGTGCCATATGTTGCAGATATGAATGCCGATGGTATGACAGATCTTGTTGTCTATGATAAAGAACATGCGACATGGTATATCAAATATATGTCACATCCAATTGTTGATTCAGATGGGTTTTGGGATGAGGTAGTGGATTATCCTGATATGGAATCATTTGATGTAATTGATGTGGGTACAAATCAGCGCTGGCACCATGAGGGGGAAAAGTGGGTTGACCATTGGGATATGGACCCGATGAACTCACAAGTTAGTCGCCCATTTATTGCGGATATGAATGGTGATCAAATTAATGACTTGATGCTGATAGGCTCAGATGGGCTATTACGCATTGATTTGGGGGGGGCAGAATACAATGGTTATGGTGAATATGAAATTGCCGGAAATATTCTGCCCGAAGTTATAATTGATAATACGCCAGGTTGGGCATATACGGTGTACATGAGCTCCATACATGATGACTCTTTGACTTCATATCGTAATATAATTTCAGTTCGTTCTCCTGATGTTGAGGGTGAGAATCCTCAGTATGCGGAATATGAATTTATGATCACTGGTTCTGGTGATGATTTTGCTATGTTTACGACGAACTTGGCTGTATCGATTTCAGATCCTTCCATGTTGATAGGCAATGATTTGATAATTGCTATTCATGATCGTCCTGCACAAAATTCTGGACAGGAGCGACATGAAGTACGTGGTTTTAAACGCCCCAATGGTAACTGGGATTATATTGAAGAAAGTAATCAGGTGCATGAAGGATTTCCAGGAGGGGTATTTGGAGGAGCAGAATGTCAGGGCATTATTGGTGACTATGATGGTGATTTAAAGCTGGACCGTGCGGTATTATGCCCGAATCAATATCGAGTGGTATATACGGATCAGGATGTATTTAAGACAGTGCGTGACGATGAAACCGTTCGCTCTATTGAATTTGTGAACGATGATATTTCAGTTGGTATTCCAGGGCGATCAATGGCTGGAGGAGTATCGTATGAGTATACAAAAGAACTCATTGCAATACATCAACGGTTATATCCAAATACACCACCGCCAATTATTGTGGATAGTTATCAACTCTATGATGACAGGCAGTTTGAATAGATTGAAAAAATAATAGTTTTTAAAAGACCCAGCATTTGCTGGGTCTTTTTCATTTATGAATTGTAAAGGCCTAACACTTTTTTCACATAATGGATAGTTTCCTTAAACGGTGGTATACCTTGATACTTATCGACATTTCCCATGCCCGCATTGTACGCAGCCAACGCTTTTTCCCAGTTTCCATGATAGCGATCATGCAATTGCTTTAAGTACTTTGCGCCACCATTAATATTGTCTACTGGATTAAATGGATTTTTTACTCCCAACTCCTTTGCTGTGGCAGGCATTAATTGCATTAATCCTTGTGCACCCACTGGAGAGCATGCCATGTGATCGCCAGAAGATTCAGTAGTAATCACTGCTTTTATCATTTTTTCGGGAATACAGTATTTTTTTGCAGCCTGTGATATGGCCATATTGGTGGTAGTTGATTTAGAAGGGATTATCTGGGCATGTGTGTCATTTCTGCTTAGATGGTCGTTTTGTTTTTTGATAGGCATGTGTTCAGCTATGTTTGTTTGCGTATTAGGGTGTATTGACTGAGATAATGACTCAAGCCATTTCATAAAGTGAGTTTTTTGTGAAGGAGCTTGTGTATTTTTTGAACGAAATGTCGTGTGGAGTTGATTTATTAATTGGAATAATGGGTCAGTATGCATGGGTACTATGTTAAGCAAAAAATATGCCAAATTTTATTTTTATAAAATAAACGTAAGTGGTTGAAAAATAATGTTTTGTTTAACGTTCATCATGTGAAAAAAATAAATATGGAAAAAAATGCCGGGTAATAAAAAAATATTAAAGTAATTCATAATGCTGCCGTATATAGAATATGTAAACGGGGTTTTTTATGAATAAAATATATGGAAGCACTGTTGCGCAATGGGCTAATTATTCAAAATTTTCATTGAATAAAACAAGTTCATCTAGAAAAAGTGGCCGAATTGTATCTAGCAATGACTATAAGCTCAATCATTACGATAATCGATTGTCCAGTAATGAATTTAATCGATTTATTCAGGATAATAGTCAGCTATTAAGGAGCCTGGAGGCACTATCTGATATTGACGAGCGATTGGATGGGCGGACGATTCAGAGTCGCGATGATTTAGTTGATGTTTTAGTGGAATCTGTGCAAGAAAAATTAAATAGCTATAGTAAAAGTGTATTGGATACGGATTTTTTGAAAAAACATGTGCAAATAACGCAATTACTGGCCAGTGATATAGATAATATTTCGGATTTTTTAAATGAGAATCAAACTATTGTTGATTTGCTTTCCATGAAACCCACGGATTTAATGCAAAAAATGCGAAATGGGCTAGCCTCAAAGGCAGCTGGATTATTTGATGAGGATCATATACTAGCGGATGAGACACTATATCAGGACCGACCTGAGGTTGCACATCATTTAATTGCTAATCCATCTAAGGTAAATTATTTGACTGCAATTGATTTAGGAACTTCACGATCTACTAATTTTTTAAATACAATTGATGAACAAGCATATATCAGTTCATATGAGAATGAAATGCATGCTAAAGCAGCTGAAATTGTAAATATGCAGCCATACAATACGAGCTATTTGGCAGAAAATTCTGATTTATCTGAGCTAATCATTGCTGCAGAAGTGATAGGGGATTTGCCGACGATGGCAATGTTTTTGCGTGACCATCCAGAACTTGGACTTGAAAATATAACGGTGGATCAATTTAATATTAATAATATACTTCAGTCAGTCAATGCCGATCAGGCTGGGCAGATAATTGGAGCAAGTTCTGATTTAACGGACATTTTTTTACAAAATGAGCTTGGAGTATCGCGTGCAATTATTGAAAATACAGACTTTCGAAATAAAATAGTGAAAAATAAAGAAAGTATTGAAAAGATACTTCTAATTGGTTCGATTTCAGAGGAAAAAGATCAAAATAGCTTTAAAAGTGAGTTTGTTGACGCATTATCCAAATCATTTTCACCTTCGTATAATGATTTGCCCTCTCTCTATTCTTATATTGCCTAATTGAATTTCATATTATAACTAAATATTCTAGCGAAAAAACCGTTAAATAATAATTAGAGTGCATGATCCGATTGACGGGAGGGTGAGATGTCAGCAACAATCAGTTTTGGCGGTTTGATGTCAGGTCTGGATACACAAAATATTGTGGACCAGATGGTTTCATTGCGCCGAATGCGCAATGTAACTCCTATTCAACAACGAATTAAGTCAATCAATGATAAATCTATAGCCCTTAAGGGATTTCGATCCTTGATGAATTCAATGAAGTCGGCCTCAGAATCAATCAATGACATTGTAAATAATCCATTTCAGACAAAAGATGCCACTTCGTCTGATACCAGTTTGGCTGTTGTGGATTCAGTTACATCACTAAATGTGATTGCAGGTACATATAAAATTTCTTCAGTGACTAGTTTAGCGCAGCCGGATCGCGTTATTTTTGATGGTGAGGCGGATTCCGATGTATCCCAATTTGGAACAGGGACAATATCGATTGGCGTGGGCGGTAGTGCCTCTGTGGATATTACCATCGATGATACCAATAATACATTGGAAGGTATTATGTCTGCGATTAATAGTGCGGATACAGGTGTTACTGCCTCAGTCGTCAATGATGGTGATACATCATCACCCTATCGGTTAACATTAACTAGTAATGATAGTGGTGCAGCCCAAACAATCACACATAATATTAATACAGCGCTTACTGGTTTAGCGGTAGATGCCATATCCAGTGATGCAGAAAATGAGCCGCTGGATGCAGTATTGGAATTAAATGGAATGACAATTAATAGCTCAAGCAATACGATTACCGATGCAATTCCTGGGGTGAGCTTTACTTTATTGGATACCAGCGCATCAGCATTAACTATTACTGCTGAAATTGATAATTCCAATGTCACTTCAAAAATTCAGGATTTTGTAAATACATATAATTCCTTAAGCAAGGCATTTAAAGACCAATTTTCATGGAATGAAGATTCAAAATCACTTGGTATTTTGGGTACAAACTTTACATTAAAAAATGCACAAGTTGACTTGGCCAGCATGATGACTCGTCAATACAATGAATTATCAGGCTATGATTATCAGTCGATTTCATCAATTGGCATTACTATGAATGAGGATACGGGCAGTTTGGAAATAGATACAGCAAAATTAGAAAGTGCATTAAGCGCTGATTTGGATGGTGTGACAGATCTGTTTCGAGGAACGAGCACAGTTGAGGGGATTACAGAAAGAACTGAGGCTTACTTAGAAAATTTGACAGATACATATACGGGCGTGCTCTGGAAGAATATTGATAACAATAATAATGATATTGTCAGCTTAACATCGACATTATTGGAACGCCAAGGTCGTTTGGTCAAATATGAAGATCAATTACGAGAAAAATTTATTAGTATGGAAATGCGATTGGCAAGTTTAGAAACAGAAAGTCAATTTTGGGAACAGCAAACCGCTATGTTATCTGCAATTACAGCGCAGCGTGTTGGAAGATCATAGTAAAAATAAGGAGAATGGCTCATGAGATCTTATCAGCCCTATCAGCAAGCGACAGCAAATCAAATTTTAGAAACAAACCCTGAACAACTAATTTTAATGCTCTTTGAAGGCGTGCTCACACATATAAAGCGTGCAAAAGAGCGCTATATCGCGGGTCAAATCGTTTCTTGTAAGGAGTCTATTTCTCGCGTGATGCGCATTGTCGATTGCTTGTCAGGTAGCTTAAATATGGAACAAGGCGGTGAAATTGCAAAAAATTTAGAACAGTTATATTATTTTTGCATATCGCGTTTGTATGAAGCGGATAAGGCGGAAAACCCAAGTCAATACTTGGATGAAGTGGAACGAATCATTCTTATTATTCATAAAAGCTGGAAGCAAATCACTACAGGACAAGAATAATGTCATCGGTCCATGATCAGCTCATATTAAAAAATCAAAAATTAAAGTTAAGTTTTTCATTATCATTAAAAATACTGGCAATTACTGGCCAGGGCGATGCCGATGAGCTGGAACGTCTTTTAAATTTACGAGAAAAATGTATTTTGGATGTCAATGACATTGATCAACAGCTAGCTACAGATAATAATAACGAACAAATTGATGATGAAATCATTGATGAGATGGATAATTTGATAAAGAAAAATCAGGATGTGCATGCCAAAATAGTATTGCACGTGATGCAATTATTAGAATCCTTTAAAAAACAATCCCAAAGTGTGAAGACGCAGGTAAAATCAAGTGCGTATGGTCATGTTGATGATAAAGGTCAGCGTATTAATATGAGAGGTTAATGTGGCGCAAGGAATAGATCGACGGCAATATAAGCGAGTGGAAGGTGTGGTTTATTTTGCAGTTGATCGTGTGGTTACGACCTATGAAACATTAAATAATCAACATTCAAATCATCAGTATAAACGCTTGGATGTATTGCTTAGTAGTTTATCATCCTATATTGAATATAAAAATCCAAAAGATGTTGATATATATCGTCAAATCGTCAATGTAATGCACGAAATAACACATGAAAAGCAAAACGATAAATCAATGAGTAAAATGCCTGGATATTATTATCGTCAGCCCGCAATTGTCAGCGGCAATTCATTTGAATTTTCAACCCATGAAAATTTTTCATTGGGAGAGCAAATTGCACTTCATCTTAGTTTTCCGATTTATCCATTTTCATCGATTATTCTGATTACTGAAGTAACAAAAATTAGCGTACATAGTGGTATCTATGGCGATAAACGCGTTGTTTTGCGATATTTAAATATTAACCCTGAAGATTGTGATGAAGTTGTTAAGTATGTTGCTACGCGGGAGCGAGAGATTATTCGGCAAAAAAAGAATACAGATTAAATTCAGTAAATGGCATTTTCTTCTACTCCTTAAGCAATGGTGCATAAATAAGTCAGCAAATCATCATAGGTAACGATGCCAAGCAGTTTTTCGCTTGGATCTGTAATTACAATTCCGAGTATATCTTTTTCTTTCATTATATGCGCTGCATGCCCCACTGTGCGATCCGGACTAATACAGTGAATATTTCTCTTCTCAATGATATTTTTGACGGGAATGGTTAATAGTGCTTGGTCTCGATCTATTTGTGAATTAGTATTGCTGAAAATACTTTTTACATGAAGAACATCAAACTTTGTAATTAGGCCAATACATTTGTCTCCATCAACGACAGGCAAGCAGCATATACGATGTGTATTCATTAATGATAATGCAGTTTCAATTGTGCCATTATTTGGAATGCTAATCACATTTTTGATCATTATCGTATCGATCTTTGGACCAAAGGCATGGCTATCTTCTTCTGAACTCGGAGTATTGGCATCTTGCTCAGGTAAATCCGCATTGTTAACAGAGCTGTCTATTTTTTCAGTATCAGTCATAGATTCTTTTATATTGTCATCACTCATAATCAGCTCCTAAATTACGCCCAGCTGTTTTAATTCATGCCAATGTGTATGGCGTGTGTGGTCATCTTTAAGTACGCGGTATGCATCATTGATACGCTGCATTTCCTGTGCGGCTAGCTGTTTGATTTTTGCACCAAAATGAAGCAATTGATCAGGGTGGTATTCCCTTACTTTACTTCGGTACGCATTTTTTATGATTGTCTGGTCCAGGTGTTGTTTTACAGGTAATCCCAATGTTTTAAAATGATTTTCTATTGTATGTTGATTGCTAGGTTGTCCACAAGAGGGGCAATATGTGCCAGTCAGCCAATGACCGCAGTGTTTGCAATGGGTGCGAGCTAACTGAGATTTCTTTATTAGCATGGGCGTTCGGATGACTGGTCCTTCCCAGGATTCAACTGTAATACGATTTTGACTAGCCAATTTTTTTGTAAAAAAAACACGTTTTTTATTCGAGTTGCGTAATGATCGATTATTCACGATACGATTGTAGCAATCCTTGCAAGCAAAGTAGGGTGCATTGGGAAGTAGTATCAGCTGGCGTGTTTGGGAGTGGCACAAATGCTGGTCAATTTTTAGAGGACAAGAAAACCAATACCAATCTTTTCCGAGCCAGCTACGAGTTGTTGTAACGCCGATGGCATATTTGATTTGAGATGAACTAATCAACATAGTGCTATTATAGGATAAAAGTATGCCTCTGGGTAGCTTTAAGCGGTCACGAAGCAGCTGATATTTGATTTGCGCGATAAAACTGGGATCGGAAAATGTGCATGACCACAGTTTAGCGCTATCTGTGTTAAACACCCCAGCTTTAACAAGTCCATCAATGGTAATAAATTTGTTCATAATGATGGGGTTAGAATTAGTCGGAATGCTCATATATTGTCAACAGCAAGAATC
>CAYZSU010000024.1:0-31214 GCA_964480565.1 uncultured Myxococcales bacterium
AAAAGAATGCGGAATTTGTTTGTCAGATGGAGGATGTATTGGATGTTTATAAGCGGTGCTACGATCCCCAAAGACCCGTTATCTGCATGGATGAGAGTAGTAAGCAAACGGTGAAGGACACACGCATTCCAATCATGGCAAAGGCAGGACGAGTAGAATGATATGATACGGAGTATGAGCGTAATGGCGTGAGCAATTTATTTATGTTTTGTGAGCCCCTTAACGGATGGCGTTGTGTTAAAGTGACAGATCGACGCACAAAACAGGATTGGGCGAAAGTCATGAAAGAGTTAGTCGATGATCATTATCCGGAAGCAGATAAAATAACAGTCGTGATGGATAATTTGAACACCCATAAAGGGTCATCATTATATGAGACTTATGCGCCATCCGAAGCAAAGAGGATATTGGATCGATTAGAACTACATTATACTCCGACGCATGGAAGCTGGCTAAATATAGCGGAGATCGAGTTTAGTATATTGTCAAAGCAATGTTTGGATAGACGGATACCAGATCAGGCAACATTGAAAACGGAAGTCGCCGCTTGGAACAAGAAACGCAATAATCAGATGGGCAAGGTAGATTGGCAATTTACAACAGATGATGCCCGGATAAAACTTAAGAGACTATACCCGTCAATCAACTGAATTTACTGTGCTAGATGGAAACATTAAAAAATAAGCAAATTAGTAAATGATCTTATTCTCGTGCACAAAAAACAGTCTTTTTAAATAATTTTGAATTACGACACAGTCTCGTGACACGGGGATCTATTGGATAAATGTGGCCATTATCCGTGGCTGGAGAGAAAAGCTAAAAAGAAATTTTACAGCACAATTAAAGATATGTTGATTAGGTAAGAAAATCCAAGGGTATATTGGTTGAGAAAATCTAAATAAAAAATATAGCAAAATAACATCATTAGCGAGATGGTCGTAGGTCAGCGAAATGGGTTCAGAAAAAATGGGTTGGATTGCTTCACCATATTTCATCTGTTTCGCAATGACTTTTATGCCGAACAGTAGATGTGAGCATGTATAAATGAGAGGCTCAGAGTTTGTAACTACCCTGCAGAGGTTTCATAAGCGCTTGATCAGCGTAATTATTGCATTGGCATTCATTACGCTGTCACATCGCTAAACAGCAAATCCAATGAAAGCGCATACATACAAGTATGTAACTGAATTGGATTTGGCTTTCCAACACCGAAGATGGGCGTTTTGAGGGCAACCTCTTTCAATGAAATTGAACTAATAAAAAAGGTAGCTTAACTAACATTGGTCTGCTTATAAATTTCTTATTTACGCTTGGTTACTGTTTGGCTAACTCGATCACTTGAATTGATCTACTTACCTCTATTTTTGACATTGAATTAAGATATAACGAAGCCCTTCTTGAACATAGCCATGAGGTGTTTCGGTCCATATTTTTAAGTCTTTATATAGATCTTTCAAAGACATAGGTATTTCTAATATTTTGGGTAACATCATGTACCGTGTTGCAAAAGACTGTCTGTCGTTTGTATTTATAGATGTGATCAGGTGGTCACATGTTTTTTCCAATTGACATGCGGGGTGTTTATCGATCAATGATTCAATTTCAAATACAGTATGGCGATTCTTTCCTGAATCGCATTGTATGTTTTCAATATGCTGGAGTAGTATTTTATATGCAGGGATATCTGGTCGGAGAATGGATATGGATTCATTATGATCCCGTATAATGATTCGTCCGCCGGAAGTGAGCAAAGAACTTGCCTGATGGATATAGTCTTCCAAGCGTGTTATGCACCTGCATGGTGAGCACAAAGTCATAGATTGTTTCCAGATTTTCAGAAGATAGTATTTTTTCAAACTCATGAAGGCTTGTCCATGGGGTAGTATCAGTAATATGCGATAAATAACGTTATTTTAGATTTGTAAGTGTCATCTAATTGTGACTATAGGATTGATGTCTATAGCGCAATTAAAATCATATCACTATAGACAAGTGAACGTTGATGATGTTAATGAGATTCCTAATAAGGAGATAATAATGATGATTGCATATTGTGGACTCGATTGTTCGACGTGTATTGGTTATCTGGCAACTCAATCAGGTGATGAGAATGAAATGAAAAAAGTAGCTGAAATTTGGTCAGCGCAACATAATGCCACGGTGTTGCCTGAACATGTAATTTGTGATGGTTGCAAAGCAGGAAAGCGAAAGTCATTTCATTGTTCGAATTCATGTACTATTAATAAATGTTGTATGAAAAAAGGGCATGAGTCATGCATCGAATGCAGTGATTTTGCGTGTGATAGTGAAAACTTTATTTTGGATAATGTGCCAGAAGCCAAAGGAAATTTAGAAAGTCTGCGCAAGTAGTTGTTGGACAGATTCTTGAACTGTCGACTCTCATAGCCTTCATCTCTTGACCTAGGGCGTGTGTTCTCAATTGAACATTTAAATGTCTGTCATTATCGGGCTTGGAGACTGTGTCGTAACTCAAAATTATTTAAAAAGGTTGTTTTTTAGGGGTTCTCTGACCCCTATTTTTGAAAAACAATTCAATGTGGGGCATTTTGGGAGACCGAAAATTAACATATTTTGTGTTATATAAATTCTACATCATTACGACACAGTCTCCAAGCCCGACGATGATAAGAAATATATGGCATTAGAGCATTAATTTCTTTTTTTGACTATTTATACGCATTTAGTAGATTCTTAAATGAATTGAGGACACGCCCACTATACATGGGATTGTTTGCAATATTTATTTCGTAGATAATTTTATCTCAGGTGTTTTGTGGTATTTTTGAACACCCCGATTACGTATTGCCAATACTTTCCAATTCTAGCCATCGATTCATATGTTGATCCAATTCACTGGTAATAAGTGACAGTTTCTTTTGAATAGTAGCTACTTTTTCACCATGCACGTAGATTTCTGGGTCAATTAATGCGGCTTCAAGTTCAGATTTTTTCGATTCTAAGTGAGCAATTTTATCAGGTAATTGTTCCAATTCGCACTTTTCATGATATCGCAATTTGGGTGGTTGCGATATTTTGTTTTTAGAAGCGATTGTGGTGTCTGTTTTATCTGAATTGTCATTGTCCATAGATATTTTAGGGGTTGTATTGGTAAAATAACTGTCCCAGGTATCCACATTGCCAGTATGTTGAATGATTTCATGATCAGGTGAAAAAATGAATGCGCTGGTCATGACATTATTTAAAAATGATCGATCATGACTAACAATAAATGCAGTGCCATCATATTGTATCAACATATGCTCAAGAAGCTCTAGCGTATCAATATCCAGGTCATTGGTGGGCTCATCTAAAACTAATAAATTGGCTGGTTGTAAAAATAATTTGGCAAGCATTAAGCGGTTTTTTTCGCCGCCAGATAATACTTTAACCGGACAAACAGCTCTATCTGGGCTAAATAAAAATTCATTTAAATATCCCAGTACATGCTTGGGTTTTCCATCAATCGTAAACATATCGCCTTCTGGGGATATGACTTGTTTGACGGTTTTTTCGCCATCAATGATCGTTCGCATTTGATCGAAGTAAGCGATTTTTAGTCCTTTGCCGAGTGTAATATGTCCGCTGGTTGCTTGAAGTTTTCCAAGCATTAATTTTAACAATGTGGTTTTTCCGCAGCCGTTGGGTCCTAAAATACCCACTTTATCGCCGCGTAATATAAATGAAGTAAAGTCCCTAATTAAGGGTGCGCTATCATCAAATGCAAAATTGGCATTTTCTGCATGAAGTATAAGTTTGCCTGATAATTCCGCTTCATTGACTCGCGCTTTTAATGATTTATTCAGAGTGCGTCTTTTTTCACGGACGTCGCGCATACTCATCAATGACCGGACACGTCCTTCATTGCGAGTGCGACGTGCTTGTATTCCTTGACGAATCCACTCTTCTTCTTTGGCAAGTTTTTTGTCAAAAAGCTGCCAGTGTTGTTTCTCTGAATGCAATCGATTATCGCGTTTTTTTAAGAAGTCATTGTAGGTGCTAGGCAAATGGTATAATTTACCTCGATCAATTTCCGCCATACTATTGGCAACATTATGGGAGAACTCACGATCATGGGATACAAATACGATCGTTTTATCTAAGTTCTTAATATAATTTTCCAACCATACAATGGTTTGTATATCCAAGTGATTGGTTGGCTCGTCGAGTAATATCAGATTAGCGCTGCTTACTAATGTCTTTGCAAGCAATACGCGGCGTTTTTGTCCACCAGATAATGTATCGTACTTGTCAGAGGCCTTTAGTGTTAAATGATTTAATATATTGTCTACATTGCTCATCCATGCCCATATATTATGGAAGCTTATTTTTTCTTGAATATCATCCAATGCGGCAATCAATGACTCAGATGGTTGTTTGCTTACTTGTTCTGACAATGTATGAAATTTTTCAAGGATGGCTTTTTCTTCTTCTCTACCATCAGATACAATATCGAATACAGACCCGGGTATTGTGTCTGGAATATCCTGGGATAGATAGGCTGTTTTTGAATTGGGATGATAGGTAATAGTACCATGATCCGGTGTTTCAAGACCTGTGATTAATTTTAACAAGCTGGACTTTCCAGATCCATTGGAGCCAATTAAACAAATATGCTGACCTGATTTAATATGAAAATCAGTATTGTCCAGAACAGGTGCAGTGCTATATGATAGACTAATATTTTTTAATGATACAAGTAACATAATTAATTTTTGCGTAATGTTTCCAGTTGTTTATATGGATGCCTTTCGTAAGTGCTCAGCCGCATCTTCTGGTGGAGTGGGGTTAATATAATAATCAGTTCCTCGTTCAAATCCGGCAATATTGTTCAAATAGGGGGCGATTTCTAGATGCCAATGAAAATGGGACTTATTTGCATGGGATATGGGTGCGGTGTGCAGCATAAAATTATAGGGTGGATCGTTTAATACATTGCTTTGACGTTTTAAGATATTCCCCCAAAAACCGGATAAATCATGCTTTTGACCATCGGTTAAATCAGTAAATTCAGATTGATGTGTTTTTGGAAAAATCCATGTTTCAAACGCAAACCTAGGCGCATATGGGCAAAATGCAATAAAGTGTTCGCTTTCATCAACAATGCGCGATTGATTTTTTATTTCCGATTGAATCATATCACAAAATACACATGTGTTATGCTCATTATAATGTGTGATGGCTGTGCTTAATTCTTCTTCAATAGATTTGGGAGTGAGCGGTAATGCGATGAGCTGTGTATGTGGATGCTCTAAACTAGCACCTGCAAGTAATCCAGAGTTTTTAAATAGCATGATATAGTTTAATCGGGGATCATTAGCCAATGCCTTGAAACGATTTAAATATGCGTCGAGGACATGGGCGCGCTCAGTATTGCTAAGATCATTTAGTTGGCGATTGTGATCTGTGGTTTCGATAATGACTTCATGAATGCCAATGCCCGCCATCTGTTGATAAATACCAGTCATTTGTTTTTCAGAAGTACCTTCAGGGCTGAGTGCTGGGAATTTATTGGGAACCACTCGTACTTGCCAGCCAGAGGTATCTGGTGCTGTATTATCACGTAAGGCATATGTTTCCGGTGGTGTGATGCCTTCATTGCCGGTGCAAAATGGGCAAAAGTCACCTTTTTTCTCAGTTTTAGGTAATATAAAATCCCCTGGGCGTTTTCCACGTTCTGCACTGATGATAACCCATCGATTGGATAGAGGATCTTTTCTAAGTTCTGGCATGCGTATCTCCTTAATTCTAGTGTAGTGACTGCGCAGAACTCTATAAGGGGATATTGTATTGAAGTCAATCATGGACCTTCCCTATTGTATTACTAAATTAAAAATGCCAGCACTAACTCCTTGGTGCCAGGCATTGGCAGGGTTGTACGGACTTAATGCCTGGCACGGAAATTAACAGCCCCATAATGACATGTGTTTGGATGTCTGTTTTGGCTCTTCATTTTAAACTGGTTAAATCATTCATTATTCAATCGTGCCGATACATCTTTCATCGTCTTTTTTCCTTACAATATAAATGCGATCACCACGCTGAAGTGGAAGTTTATGAGTAATGGGGTTGCCCTTGGGAACGCCCATCTTCGTCGTTGGAAAGCCAAATTCAATTCGGTTACATACTCTTATGGTTGCGCCTTCATTGAATTTGCTGTTTAGCGATGTGACAGCGTAATGAATGCCAATACAATAATTACGTTACGCTGATCAAGCGCTTATGCATTACCGATAGTAAAAATATAATAGTCGCTGTCCGTCTTGAATATGAACATTTTTGAACAACCCCACAAATTGCTATTTTTCACCAGTCCCAAAATAAGTTTAGATATCATTGAATAAATGTATGAATTATTTGTGGGTGGAATGAATCAATCATTATGCAGAAATGATATCAATAATACGCAGTTGAATGGAGGTATAGCCATTATAATGATTAAATTCAGGTACAAATGCAATATGGGCCCGTTTGTTGGTGGGTGCAAGAAGCTCGGCTAGGCGAAAGCCGATGGTATTAAATGATATACCATCTTTTTGAATGCGTAGTTTTAAATGACCATTTCCTACAATGCGGTAATCCTCAATAATTACATCAAAAAAAGCAAGATGAGGTTCTGGATTATTAGGCCCAAAGGGTTCACAGCGCTTTAAGCTAGTGACTAAGTCTGCAGTAATAGCTTTTGGGTCAACGATCAGATCAATAGGGATTTTAGGGGATAATTTATGTGCATTTAGTTCATGACATGCCTTTGAAAATTGGGTTTGGAATGCTGTAATATTGGACTTGTCAATAGTTGCGCCTGCAGCCATTGTATGGCCGCCATATCGGATAAGCAAGTCTTTGCACTTATCTAAGGCTTTAATAATATTAAAACCATCAATGCTGCGCGCCGAGCCTTGAATCTCTGAGTCCTGACCGGAAAAAATAATAGTGGGCTTATTGGTATGTCTGGCTACTTTAGCGGCTGCTATGCCAACAACACCAATATGCCATTGCTCAGAGAATAATGCTAAGCCATAGGCATCATTTAAGGAGGATGAGTTATGAATGTAATGACTTGTTTCATCAACAATTTCTTTTTCAATATCTTGGCGCTTGGTATTTAATTCATTTAATTCATTGGCAAGCTGTTTTGCATCTACATAATTACTTTGTGTGAGAAGTTTAAAGGCTGTATAGGGTGACGCGATTCGTCCTGCCGCATTAATGCGTGGCCCTAGCTGAAAACCAATCGATTGTGTGTTTAGTTCGAGTGGGTTTGCATTACTTGCATGAAGAAGTGCGGTAATGCCTGGGCGACTATGATTGGCCATTTCTTTTAAACCAATGGATACAAACATACGATTCATTGGAGTTAAGGGCACAAGATCTGCAATTGTGCCAAGAGCAACCAAGTCTAAATAGCGTTTTAAATTTACTTCACAAAGAAGTGCATTTTTTTTTCGCAAAAATTGTCTTAATGCGATCATAAGCATAAATGCTACGCCACATCCTGCAAGTCCTTTTGCAGGGTGGTTTTGAGGTAGTCGATGGGGATTAATCAACGCAATTGTAGGCAATGTATTATCATCCATTTCATGATGATCTGTGACGATTGTATCAATTCCCAGTGATTTGGCATAAGCGATTTCATCATGTGCTTTACTGCCATTATCAACGGTAATAATGAGGGTGATTTCATTTTGATGGAAATTTTGTATGCTATTGCGGTTAATACCATAGCCTTCCGACCGATTTGGAAGTGCCACTTCAGGACGTATATTGAGTTTAGTGAAAAAATCATATAGCAGCGCTGTGGATGTGATCCCGTCCACATCATAGTCACCAAAGATTGCAATTTTTTCTTTATTCTGAATCGCATGATAAATACGTTCAACCGCTTTTTCCATGTCTGGAAAATCAAATGGGTCTGAGATATTATTTAAGTTCGGCGAAAAATAATGATTGATGTCATTAATATTATGAAGGCCACGATTAATTAATATCGTTGCTAAAATTGGGTGTATTGACAATGTCTCTGCTAATTTTTGGCATAAACTAGGGTTGTTATTGTGAATATTCCATCGTTCATTGGTTGTTTGGCAGGTCATGGCATATACTTATCTGACATTGTTGATCTTAGCAAGTCTGCATAATAAAAATGCCCCATTAAGGGGCATTTAATACATAATATTTGAAAACAGATAATTGATTAACTACTTATTCCACATTTTTTGAAGTGTTGGCCAAATACGATACATCGCAATATATGTGGGTGATGCCACAAATATCGATGAATATGTACCAACAATAGCACCAATTAATAATGCAAATGCAAAATCATGCAGGGTGCCGCCGCCTTTAAAAAATAATACAACAACGACTAATAGCACTGTTATGGATGTAATAATTGTACGTGCCAATGTTGAATTTAAACTTTCATTGACGATATTTAAAATAGTGGAACTGCTAATTCGATCTTTATTTTCTCTAATGCGATCAAATACGACAATTGTATCGTTGATGGAATATCCGATCAATGTTAACAATGCCGCAAGAATAGATAAATTGATTTCTTTTCCAAGTAGGGCAAAAAAACCAAGGGTAATGACGATGTCGTGAATTAGTGCAATAACAGCACCTGGTGCAAAAAGGAAGTCAAAGCGGTAGCCGATATAAACGAGCATTAATACCCAAGAAAATAAAATAGTAATCCATGCTTTTTTTCGTAGTTCCTGACCTACTTTAGGGCCAACCGTTTCTTCTTGTTCAAGCTGTACTTTATCTTTGCCAAATTTTTCTTCTAACTTTAGGGTGATTAACTTGCTGACAGACGCATGGTTTTCAGGTTGTTCCACACGAATACTAAATCGTCGATCTTTGGCTTCACCAAATCGAATAACATTGATGTCGCCTAAATTTAACTCTGTAATAGCAGCTCTAATATTATCACCAGTTACATTGTTAACAAACTGGTATTCCATTTTAGCGCCGCCTTTGAAATCAATGCCATAGTTAAATCCATTTTTTAGGATGGCTATCATAGATCCTAGAACAAAAATAAGTGATATTGCAATAAATACATATCTGTACTGAATAAATGGTAAATTAAATTTTCGATTCATAATCGCCTCTTTTATACACTAATACGTGTGATACGTTTTTGGATAATAAAATAATCATATACCATGCGTGTGCAAACACAGGCAGTATACATGCTAACAGCCAGTCCTATCATCAAAGTGACAGCAAATCCTTTGATGGGACCTGTTCCAAACTGAAATAGTACAATCGCTGCAATGAGCGTGGTGATATTGGCATCAATGATTGTGCGCATTGCACTATGATAGCCAAGTTTTACAGCGGATGCCGCAGATTTTCGTTTTCGCAATTCTTCGCGAATGCGTTCGAATATTAAGACATTGGCATCTACTGCAATGCCAAGTGTTAGCACAATACCTGCGATACCAGGTAGTGTTAAGGTGGCTTGAAATAGAGACAATGCTGCTAGAATGAATAATAGGTTAACCGCAAGCGCAATGTTCGCAATTAAGCCGGATGCACGGTAATATATAATCATAAACACGAATACTAAGATGCCACCGACAAGGGTTGCATAAATACCTTTTTGAATAGAATCTGCACCTAAACTTGGGCCAACCACTGTTTTTGTTGCTTCTTCAAGCCGTGCCGGAAGGGCGCCTTCTTTTAAAATAAGTACTAGATCTTCTGCTTCTTTTTGAAGCTCACTAAAGTTTGCAAATGACCCAAATGTGATAATGCCTTCACCATTTAAAATTGCATTGTTGATATTAGGTGCAGACATAACCGTGCCATCGAGGACAATGGCAAGACTTTTACCAACATTTTCCTTTGTGGTTTTACCAAAGGCCTCAGTCCCCTTGGTGTCTAAACGAAAGCCAACTGCTGGTCGACCTTGATTTGTAGTGACATAGGCGTCGACTAAGTTATTTCCAGTGATTGCAGTATGTTGATTCAACAATACAGGTGTTGCACTGGATTGTTTTTTTGTCACAGTATCATATTGAGTATGAAATGCGACTTCCGTATTTTTGGGTAATTTATCTGCAAGTACTTCATTTAATTTAGCGACTGTCTCATAAGAGTGATTGTCTGGCAGTGTATGTTCTTTTCGAGCTACGCTGATCAGTTCAGCTAATTTGATTCTATCTAATTCAGCACTCACTAATTTAAATTCAAGATGTCCACCTTCTTTGATTAGATTGATTGCACGATCAGGATTGTCTATGCCTGGAAGTTCAACGGCAATACGATCATTGCCGAGTTTTTGAATTGAAGGTTCTGATACACCGTAACGGTCAATTCGATTTCTAATTTTTTCAAGAGTGGTTAAAATAATGCGTTGATTTAAATACGATAAAAAATCTTTTTTCGGTGCAAATGCAATGATTGTTGAATCATCTTCTAGCTTAGATTTATGGTGATAATTATCTGCGAAGTTTTGGGTCGATTCGGTTTGAATAGTATTTAAAATATCTGATCGTTTTGTGTTGTCGATCCCTTTGATTAAAATGGCATAATTCGTCTTGCTCTGTGTGATTTCCGTATATGTAATTTTTTTCTTTTTTAGAATATACTCGATATCTGTGATTTGGCTATTTACTTTGTTTCGAATGGCGCGGGATGTATCCACGTCAAATTCCATGTAAATACCGCCTTGCAAGTCCAAACCTAAATTAATTCCTTTGTCTGGGAAAAAATTAAAGTACCAAGGAAGATTGATATTGTTTTCATTCACGGCAATTGTTTCTGCCCCTGTATCGTCGGTATTTAATGTGAGAGCTTTTTGATAAGCTTTTTGTTTGATTGCATCAAAATTAAATACTGTTGGGACAAGTAAATAACAGGAGTATATTGTTAATGCAGATAATAGAATAACTTTCCACTTCCAACTCTTTGGCATCATGTGACTATCCTTTTCTTCGAAAAATCATTTATTTTGCAGCTTCTGTTCGAAGTCCTGCAACGGCTTCGCGTGCAATTTTAACGCGAAAATCTTTGCTCAGTTCAACTGTAATGACTTGGTCGGCGACGCTGTGCACTTTGCCATATAGTCCACCACGTGTGACCACATCATCCCCTTTTTTTAAGTTGCTAAGCATGTCTTTGTGCTTTTTTTGCTGTTTTTGTTGGGGGCGAATTAGTAGAAAATAAAAAATACCGAAAATAAGTACCATTGGCATGAGCATTTGCATCCAATTTCCACCTTCTGCGCCATTTTGTGGCGCAGCCATTGCTAGTAATGATATGTAAGCTAACATGAGAATTCCTTTCGTTTATTTATAAAATTTGTTTTAAAATCAATGAATTGGTTGTTTTTTATGGCAAAGGCGACATTTCCTATCAGATCAAGATAGAAATGTAAATTGTGAAGTGTGGTAAGTCTGGCGCCTAGAATTTCCTTGGCCTGCATTAGATGGCGTAAATAGGCTCGGCTATAATGCCTACAAGTATAGCAAGTGCATTCGGGATCAATGGGCGTGGGATCTTCTGCAAACTTTGCATTGAAAATGTTAATATTACCTCTATGCGTAAATAGTGATCCATTGCGTGCATGTCTCGTGGGCATCACACAGTCAAACATATCGATACCACGGGAAATACCTTCAAGTAAATCTTCAGGTGTGCCAACACCCATTAAATATCGCGGTTTATTGTTCGGCAATAGATCCGTGCAAATATCTGCGATATCATACATTAGCTCATTGGGCTCTCCAACGGATAATCCGCCAATGGAATAACCATCAAAGCCACGTGCGGATTCGGATGAAATGTCCATTAAGCGCTGAATATATTCTTTTCGTAAATGGGGATGCATGCCCCCTTGGCCAATACCAAACAATGCATTGTTGTTTGTTCGTGCATATAATGATCGCTTGGCCCAGCGAAGAGACAGTTCCATTGATTTGCGCGCTTGTTCTTCAGTGGCAGGATAGGGTGTGCATTCGTCAAGGACCATCATGATATCACTGCCTAAATGTTCTTGAATTTCAATGGATATTTCTGGGGATAGGAAGTGTTTTTGCCCACCATCCAAATGACTTTGAAATGTAACGCCATCTTCTGTAAATTTTTGTCGTAAATCTGCTAATGAAAAAATTTGATAGCCACCACTGTCCGTTAATATGGGCTTATGCCAGTTCATAAAACGATGAAGCCCACCCAGTTTAGCAATACGCTTGTGTCCAGGTCGTAAGTAAAGATGATATGTATTTCCTAATATAATTTGCGTGCCAATATCCTCTAGGTCTTCGGGAGTCATTGCTTTAACTGTGCCCAGCGTGCCAACTGGCATGAAAATAGGTGTATGAATGGGGCCATGAGTTGTTTGAATATAGCCCAGTCTTGCCTTCGATTGCGTGTCTGTATGTGTGAGTTCAAATGAAAACATAAACAACCTCTATAGTATGAGCATGCAATCCCCATAGGAAAAAAAGCGATATTTTTCCTGAATGGCGGTATTGTATGCGGCTAGTATTTGCTCCCGATTCGCAAATGCACTGATCATCATGAGCAGTGTTGATTTGGGTTGGTGGAAATTTGTTATTATGGCGTCTACAACTTTAAAATCATATCCAGGCATAATAAATAAATCCGTAGTCCATTTTCCTGAACAAATGTGGTTCGTAGAAAATGTATGTGTCGTCATATTGTCGCTGGGTGTACATGCAGCGGATTCAAGTACGCGCGTTGTTGTTGTGCCAAGGGCAATGATACGCTTGCCTTGCTCTTTGGCATGTGCAAGTTCAGCCGCGACATCCTTGTTGATTTCGCATCGTTCGCCATGCATGCGATGTTCGGTTATATTATCGCAGCGAACTGGTGTGAATGTGTCAATACCTACATGTAAGGTGATTTCTTTAATTATGACGCCTTTTTTTTGCAGCGATGCAAGCAGGTCTTGGCTCATGTGAAGTCCAGCGGTGGGTGCGGCACAGGATCCTGATTTTTTGGCATAAATTGTTTGATAACGATTGCGATCATTGTCCGTGTATGCAGCACGGCCATCGCGATTAATATAAGGTGGCAGCGGTGGAACACCATGGTGTTTCATCGCAAGATCTAAGCTATTGCCTCTAAATCGCATGAGTAAAAACGGTGCTTCATGGCCAGCCACTTTGGCAGTTGCTTGCATGCCGAAAAAAAGTTGATCACCTTTTCGAAATCGCTTGGCGCGCTGGGTCAAACATCTCCAAACACCGCTATGAACATCGTGGGGTTCTACAATGAGTAGTTCAATATCTTTCCCATTGGAGCGTTTTCCAAAAATCCGAGCAGGAATTACTTTTGAATTATTGACTACCAGTATATCATTTTCTGTGAACATATCTGGTAAATCCGTAATATATTGATGCGAGGTTGTATTTTGTGAACGGTTAAGTACAAGCATACGCGAGCTATCTCGGTTTGGAATAGGTGCTTGCGCAATCAGTTCATCTGGAATGGAATAATCAAAATCAGTTAATTGTGTCATGATCAATAGGCCTGTATGGTTGCTCCTGGAAAGTAATGGTGTAAAATTTCCTGAAAGTTTTTCTTTAATAGTCCCATTTTTTTGGCACCCCATTGACATAGGCCGACGCCATGCCCCCAACCTTTGCCTGTGAAAACGAGTGTATCATTGCGAAGTGCGACAGAAAACCAGGTACTTTTAAAATTCGAATACCCGAGTGTTTTTCGCAATAATACTGCTGGAATCATATGCAGTTGGTCAATGTCCTCAATAAGTAAATGGGCAATGCGCGGGGAGTCTGATAATTCAGTGACAAAAATCGATTGAATATCATTTATATGGTGTCCCGTGGGTGCCAGTGTTTGAATAAATGAGGATTTGCTAATCTGATAGGTCCATGAGTTGTTTTTTGCATGTTTGCAATAGGGATCTGGAATCGATGGTGGTCCGTGTTGCCCTGGCCATACATTATGTGCCAATTCTGTTTGTCCACCGCAATTACTATGGAAAAATACAGGGTATAATCCATTGTCCTTAAATAGTACAAGGTGCTTTGTGTCTGTAATGGCGCTGCGTGCGCGTGAATCATAATGTCTCATGTGTTTAAATCGCTGTGATTGAATGCTGGCATATACATCAAAATCATGATGCCCATGCTGTCGTTCGCGAATGCGTGACAAGGCATATGTTCGCGAGGCAATGGCCTGAGCTTTAAGAGTGTCTGCAGGCCAGCTCAATGGTACTTCACCTTGAAGAACGCCGATTAAATAGCGTTCAAAAGGCATTTTGATAATAAGATGTGCCTGGTTCTTAGAGATAGTGGCGATTGTTAGTTGTCCACTCAATGGTATATTATTTACATTATATTCTTGTTTTGCATTGGAAATAATTATTTTTTTCCCAATGGACTGCCCATTGCAGATGAGTTGATTGTTTTTTACTGAAATGGATACATGCGATGCTTGGGCTAATTGGCAAGATCGGTCAGAAAGGAGTTGTAACGGCTGATTTAATCCATTGATATTAAAATTAGCAGCTTTAAATATAAAAATACGGATGAATTGCTCGCCTCCCATTGCTGTAAATGGTGCAATACATAGTCCGATTATAGATATCATAGATAGAAGTCGAATGTATCGAGTATATATGGAAGGCCGTGTCATTGCGGGTGGTTATGTCTGCTTTGTTGTGTTTCGTCAATGGGGTTGTTGAAAAGTTGGATTTCATTATTCGACCTTGATTTTATAACTAATAATGCGTATGCACAAAAAAAGACCATAGGGAGGCAACTTTTTGATAAATAAACCGATAATATATGTATAAATGTAATTATGGGGACTTATATGCGTCAAAAAAAACAGTATATGCTGTCTTATCTTTCTATTGCCGTAAAAATGATTGTAATGACAGGAATCATTTATATGGTTTGGTTGGCAGCAAAGCTATATATTATTGAGCATTATAATATACCTGTAATGATGAATGTGTATGGTCTTTCGCTGTATTATTATGCATATATAATAGATGTTATTGTGCTAATAGTTGCTGCCAATATTAGTTCATATGTTTTTTTGAGTTGGCCATTGAAAAAATGCATTCATGTGATTATGCGGGTGAAAGAGGGCGATTTATTTGCACGAATGCCAGCATGTAATAGTGATGAATTGACGGGGTTGGCCAATGCGTTTAATCGTATGATGCAGCAATTTACTGATTTATCCGCACATAAAATTCAAGCAGATCAAGACCTGTTTATTGCCAAGGAAGAGCTCAAGTTAAAGACATCCCTTGAAGAAAAAAATACGATTATAGAGCAAACCAATCAAAAATTAGCGGATATTGTGCATAATATGTCACTTCTATATGAAGTGGGGCAGGAAGTGAGCTCTGTTGTTGATTTGGATGAGCTGTATGCACAGATTACAAATACGTTAAAACGATCATTTCATACCAATAAAATAATGATTGCGGTATTGGATGATAAGGATTGTCATTTTCACGTAAAAGCAGCTTATGGCTTGATGAATGAAAATGAGTTGTTGCAGCAATCATTTGCTTTAGGTGAAGGGCTTACAGGGCTGGTCGCCCAAAGTCGGCGCAAAATATATGTGCGGGATACAGATATGGATTTTCGCTTTAATCGGGATAAACATGAGGTGCCCGATTATTCCTGTTCATTTTTGTCCATTCCATTAATTGTGAAGGATGATGTCTTGGGTGTAATTAATTACCTGAGGGAATCAGATAATCAGTTTAGCAAGCAAGATGTAAAAATGCTGTCTTTAGTAGCCAATCAAGTGGCATTAGCGATTTCAAATGCCAAGCTATATACGAAAACTCGTGAATTATCTGTAAAGGATGAGTTGATTGGGATTCATAATCGTCGTTATTTTAACCAAATGTTGCAGATGGAATGGAAGCGGGCGATACGATTTAAACGGGAATTGTCGCTTATTATTTTGGATGTGGATCATTTTAAGTCATATAATGATACATTTGGACATCCGCAAGGTGATCAAGCCTTAAAGCAAATTGGTGCCATATTTAAGGATAATTTACGTGAAGTGGATACGATTGCGCGCATTGGTGGGGAGGAGTTTGTGCTATTGCTGCCAGGAACGGATCAACGCGGTGCAATTGCAGCGGCTGAAAAAGTGCGATTATTGGTGGAATCCAGCGCATTTTTAACTGTGAACGATGAACAAACACGACCGATGACCATTTCTGCAGGGATTTCAACCTATCCATTAGACGCCGATCAGATGGAAGATATGGTGGATCATGCGGATATTGCATTATATCGGGCAAAGGAAAATGGCCGAAATCAAGTGGAATGTTATCAAGTAATTGAGATTGATCCAGAAAATATAATCACTTCGGATGCAGAGGATGAAACTGAAATTGCAGTATTGCCTTCCAAACGAACTCCAGCCTTGCATTGATGTGGCATGGGACTAATAATGCCCCTGAAATGCTTTTTTTAAAACAGTCCTTTAATGGAACTGTTGAAAAATAGCAATTTTAGGGGTGTTCAAAAATGTTCAGATTGCCTAACCTCTATCGAATTACTAGAGGTTTCAGGCATAAACGCGACTAACACTTAGCAGCCGTATATCTATACGGTTGCTAAGTAAGTCTTGTTTGCAAGGGCGGACAGCAAATTCAATGAGGGCGCATACATACGAGTATGTAACCGAATTGAATTTGTTGGACAACGCCGAAGATGGGCGTTTTTCAACAACTCCTTAATAAAAAAATACGACCACAACTTGACAAATTAGCAAATGCACTATAAAAGCTTTCGACTTAGTTAAGAGGGAGTTTAGTATGAATATTGTCGAACAGATTCAACGAGAAAATTTACGAAGTGATTTGCCTGAGTTTCGACCAGGTGACACAGTAAAAGTGTATTGTCGCATTCGTGAGGGTGAAAAAGAACGTATACAGATGTTTCAAGGTGTATGTATTCGTCGCCATCGTGGTGGTATCTCAACAACATTTACAGTTCGTAAAATATCCTATGGTACGGGTGTCGAACGTATCTTTCCGCTACATTCGCCATTTATTGAGAAAATTGAAATTGTGAGTCGTGGTAAAGTGCGTCGATCCAGACTATATTATTTGCGTGCTTTACGTGGTAAGGCAGCGCGTATTCGCAGTGAATTGCACTTTGCTCCTAAGAAGGCTACAAAAAAAGATGTCGCAGCTAGTACAGAAAATGCCTAGGCAATGACAATTAACTCAGTAGATACATTATTATTTGAACGCGAAATGCACTCCAATGGAGTGCATTTTTTTGCTGGAGTAGATGAAGTGGGGCGTGGATGTTTAGCGGGACCAGTATTTGCCGCTGCAGTCATATTGCCCAAGGATTGTTTTTTTCCAGGTCTGACAGATTCAAAAAAGTTGACTGCAAAAAAACGAGAGTATTATTTTCACTTTATTCAAGAACATGCGATTAGTATTGGTGTAGGCAGTGTTCCTTCATTTCAAATTGATCAAATTAATATTTTGCAAGCAACAAAACGTGCAATGCTAAAGGCTATATCCAATTTGTCAATAAAACCGGAATACTTGCTTATTGATGGCAAAGATCCAATTGCCAGTGATATTCCTCAAAAAAATATTATTAAAGGTGATTTAAAATCACATACAATTGCAGCAGCTTCTGTGATTGCAAAAGTATTGCGCGATCAGTTTATGGTTGAGCAAAATAAACGTTACCCCTGTTTTAATTTTGATATGCATAAGGGGTATGGGACAGTGGTTCATTTTGATGCATTAAAAAAATATGGTATGACAAATATTCATCGACGGTCATTTTTGACTAAATATCCAAATTTGAAGCAATTTGAATTAAACTACCAAGTGTGATAATTAAATTACCTGTAAAATGAGTGATTTATTGGATTTGCTGGTGGCGCCAAAGATAGGTGCTTTGATGGCAATTCCCTTCATAAAAAGGAGATATGATGACTGTACATACATTTAAGTCCGCTGAAATTGTTTCTGATGAACAGGGCCGGCAATATCATATTGGCCTAACAAAAGATGATGTGGCTTCCAATATCTTACTGTGTGGGGATCCAAAACGCGCACATCGTGTGGCATCCTATTTTGATCATGCAAGTGTACCGATTTGTTCGCGAGAGTACGTCACCATTACAGGCGAATATCAGGGAATGCCAATGACAGTAATGGCCACAGGCATGGGACCGGATAATACGGAAATTGCATTTATTGAACTTTCACAGCTGATTGAGTCACCGACTATGATTCGTATTGGTTCTTCTGGGGCACTGCAATCCCATATTGGGCTGGGGGATTTAGTTATTTCCTCTGGTGCGGTTCGGTTGGAAAATACATCCACCCAATTTGTGGTTGAAGGATATCCGGCCATTGCTCATCATGAAGTTATTTTGGCGCTTTTGGAATCAGCGAATTCATTGTCTATGCCGTATCACGTGGGTGTGACTGCGACAGCTTCAGGTTTTTATGGGGCTCAAGCACGCCATGTGCCTGGTTTTCCACCGCGAACGCCTGATTTACCAGAAAAATTAGATCATATGAATGTATGCAATTTAGAGATGGAATCGTCTTGCTTATTTACATTGGCAACCTTGCGGGGAGTGCGTGCAGGGGCAGTATGTGCGATATATGCCAATCGTCATAAAAATCAATTTATTGATACTGAATTAAAAGATATTGCGGAAAAGCGTTGTATTGAAACAGGATTACACGCATTTTCTACTCTATCTGCCATGGATAAACAAAAAAAGAATCATGCGCATTGGCTACCGCATATGGGCATTGTCTGATTTGTTGGATTGTTATTTGCCTAAAGGGATTGTTCAAAAATGCCCAGATTGTCTAACCTCTATTGAACTACTAAAGGTTTTAGGCATAAATGCGACTAACACTTAGCAGCCGTATAAATATACGGCTGTTAAGTGATGTCTTGTTTGCTCAGTTTTCCGCAAATCCATAACTGGAGCGTATATGCTAGTACGTGAGGACCCACGAGTGTTAGCTAAGAAACACCGAAGATGGGTGTTTTGAGGGCAACCCCATATTATATCTTTACATTCCAGAGCGTTTTGTTTAGGTAGCACCAAACAAACAGGAGGCTCTATGGATAGTAATCAGCAAGTGATTAAGAAAACTGCATTCTTTGGTATTGCATTACTTTGTTTTGGCTACTTTGCGAGTTATGTGCCATTTTCGATGATGACAAAAATGGTGACCAAGGGGCTTTTTGAAGGTATGCCCAGGCGATTTACTGGATTTGAAATTCAGCCAATGTCTATCATTGCAGGTCTTGTAGCGATGTATATCTTTATTACAGTAAATGGATGGTGGAAACATGCCACGCATAGTCGATTGTTCGGTATTTCTTTTCCTAGACCTCGTCTGATTACTTTTCTTTCAGGTTTATGTACTGCCGGACAAATTATTACGACAATTTTGGCTTATACCTTTGATGGCATTAGCATTGTCTTTGCGATGTTGCTGATGCGAGGTGGTGTATTGGCCATGGCACCGATCATAGATTTGCTGGCAACACGTAGAAAACGTGCGATTTACTGGCCGTCGTGGATTGCTGCAGGGCTTAGCTTAGGCGCCTTATTTGTTGCGTTTATGGGCAAGGCCGGCACTGCAATGACACTTGTTGCTGCGGTGGATATTGGTATTTATCTGCTCGGGTATTTTATAAAATTATTTCTAATGAGTAATTATGCGAAAAGCGAGGACTTGTCAGAGCGCGTTGGTTATTTTGCTGAAGAGCAAATTGTAGCTATGCCATCACTTTTATTAGTATTGTTTATCGTTGGTTTATTTGGTTCTACAAT
The DNA here is from genome assembly GCA_964480565.1 of uncultured Myxococcales bacterium. GTDB lineage: Bacteria > UBA10199 > UBA10199 > 2-02-FULL-44-16 > JAAZCA01 > CAYZSU01. Next base: position 19,846 of record CAYZSU010000024.1, read on the forward strand.
GACTGCTGATACAATTCCTGCACAGGTGTGGTGGGGATTTACTGAGCTGCCAAAAACAGGTTTTTTATGGCATGTAATGATAATGGGTATTTTTTCTACTTGTACGGGATTATTTGGTACTATGATTTATTTGGATAAGCGCGAGAATACATTTACTGTGCCAGCTAATCGATCGTCCAGTATTATTGCAGGTGTGATTGCAACAACTACACTGGCCGTTGTTTACGGACAACGCTTTCCATCCATGCATCAAATGATCGGTGTGGCATTGATTTTAGGTGCCATATTCTTTTTAAGCTATCGATCCATTGTGGAAAAACGTCAGAAAAAATTGAATCAATAATTATCTGATTTATGATTGAAAAGGCTGGCATTTGCCAGCCTTTTTTTATGGGCGTTTTTCCATAAGGGGGTTGCCCTCAAAACGTCCATCTTCGGTGTTTCTTAGCTAACACTCGTGGGTCCTCACGTGCTCGCATGTACGCTCCGGCCCGCGAGTTTGCGGGAGGCCTTGAATCTGGACATTTTTGAACACCCCCACAAATTGCTATTTTTCACCAGTCCCATAAGCTCTTTAAGGACAGTTCGATTCCTAAATTGTACTTTTTGAAATATAGTGATTCAGTAATTTATAATATAAATTATCATGGTATACATGCGAGGCAGAGTTATCTGTAGCCAGTGTATTATAGGGATCATGAATATGCTGAAATTGGTGCAGTGCATGTAATATTTGTGGATCCTTGATTGATTGCTTATCAAGGACGATAGGTATATTTAATATAAGGGGTTTATGTTTTTTACTGATAAATGATGGACGCTTGAGGACTATTTTTTTTGAATAGCGCTTGCTTAATGTTTGCCAAATATCATGCTTGTTTTGATTTGAAATTAGATAAAAATACGATGTGTGTATTTTGGGGATTATTGTATGTATTGTGGTGTATAGAATGCCATGACCAATGAGCTGTTTGTTGGACTTGATAATACAATCAATCATAGTTCGTGGGCATGTTTTCTGATGAAGTGTTGGAAGAGATAAGTGATTGATGAGCGAGGGTGCGATAATAAATGCTGCATAGTCTACAAGAGTAAATGCATGGCATAATGATGATGATAATTGTGAGTGATATATAATGTAATCCCAATGAGTCAGAGATGTATTGGGAATGTGCTTAGAAATATTCGACACATACGGATCTTTATTTTGTGTAATAATACCACATAGCTGGGGGTAATGATCCAAGCTCATAAAACACCTCTATTATTGCGGTGAAAGTCTTTGGCGCTATTGATATCAATATGAATTTGTTTTTTTAATTCACCTGGTGATGAAAAGTGTTTTTGATAGCGAATAAAATCGTGAAAATAGATTTCCACTTGTTTTTCATATAGATCAATATCTGCATCGAGCAGGTGAGTTTCAATACTAAAATCAATATTAGGGTATGTTGGATTAATACCAATGCTTGTAATGGATGGAATAGTTATGCCATTCATAGATAAACTGGTAATATATACGCCATTTTTTGGAATTAAACGATTATAAGGGTGTAAATTAGCGGTTGGAGTATCAAGTGTTTGACCAATACCTCTACCCGGGATAATATGTCCGGTAATGCTATATGGACGACCCAGAAGTTGATTGGCTTCAATGATGTTGCTGTTTTGTATATATTGCCGAATAATCGATGAACTGATTAATTGATCATTATTGAACTGTGCTGACACAACAATTAAGTCAATGTTATGTTTTTTGCAAAGCATTGAAAGTCGTGTTGTATTGCCTTTTCTTAAGTATCCAAATGTAAAGTCATACCCAACAACAATACCTGACACCTTTAATCGCTTTAGAATCACTTGATTGAAGAATATGTCTGCACGATATTTCGAAAATAATTGAGTGAATGGCTCAATAACAATCCCATGAATATTCATTGTCTGAAGTATTTGTATTTTTTGAGCCAATGTTTGAATCATAGGCGGTGGAGGGAAATGCTTTTCTGAAAATAAGTGGGCAGGGTGTGGATCAAAGCTATACATGCAAATGGGATGATCTGAATTAAAATGGTTGAGTGCGGTATTAATTAATTTGCGATGTCCCAAATGAACACCATCAAAGTTTCCAATGAGTAAGATCGGTGATTCTAAGGCCTTGCTTGCGTCGATGGAACTATGAAATAAATGCATATTGAGCAATCTAATTTCTTTTTTCAATTACCAATGATTTTTGAGAGATAATTTGATGAATATCCCTTGCACCAATTGTGATACGATTGATACCTGTTTTTAACTCAATAGGAATTGATATTGGAAGTATTTTATTATGATCCGATGCCATATGATAATAAATTTTATTTTTATTCAAAAAAATAAAATAATCTTTAACTGCATCAGTATCTGAAATTTGTGCATTTAATGTATAGGTGTGTTGCGTTGTTTCAGTCAGTGGATTGGATATTGTGATTTTAGGTGCAATTAAATTCGTATTGTTTGGTGGTAATATGGTGCCGATATCTTTTTTAATTGTGAGGCGTTTTCGGAAATAAACATGTTCTTTAATATCTGTAATAAATAAATCCAAATGGCATGCATTGCTGGGTGCATTATCCATTAAATAAAATGTTAATTTTGCATGATGAGTGTTTCCAGCTGCCAATTCTCCAATTTTTTCACGGCCCTTTTTAAGGTATATTTTATCATTACATTCATCGATGATTAATATTGAAGTGTCTTTGCTACTGCTATAATTTCCATGATTTGTAATATCAATCTCAGCTTGCAGGGACTGTTTGGGTCGTATTGTTTTTCCTGGAATGATTGATTTAATATTATATGATATGCCAAATCGTGGTTTTTCTTTGTAGGCTATTGGAATGCGAAGCATTGTGTCTTTGGGTGCATGATGATTGGACTCATTAAACTCCACAGTCATCAATATATTTTGGGTGTTCAAACTAAGTGGCAATGATATAATATTATCCCATGACTGTGATTGGCCAGGAAGCAATGTTCCAAATGGGAATTCACGGTTTTGAATAAATGAAAAATCCTCGGATTGGCCAATGCCTATTAATTGTGAAAAAGCTCCCTTTCCAATGTTTTTTGCTTGAAGTCGAATGGTAAGATCTTTCCCTGGCATTGCTTTTGTTACGATTTTATCATCTTGAATTAATTGCATGCTCAGTTTGAGCTTTGGTTTTTTTGATGTGCGAGTAGGGTGCCAATCAATGTCAAACTTATGTAATTTGGCATTGATTTGTTTGTTTTGCTCAATCTGTTCTTTTTTCGCTAATGTACGTATTGTTGTGATTAGTTTTTCTGACGATGCGCTATGATTTAAAATCCGTAATGCAAACTCAGCTGCAAAATCACCGCTTAGATCCACCTCTTTAGCATATTCTTTTTTTGATCGTTGATCTAAGTCGTCTGTATCTTCTTTGTTTTTAAAAAAGTGAACAGTTTGTACGGGCTCTGTTGTATTTGATCGAATGCTTGCCTTATCTAGATGTTCATCAAGGTCTTGCTCTGAAAATGTTTTATCTGCAATTAAGTTGATATATTTTTTTTCCACAGAGACAGGCTGTAGTTTAATGTCTGGTTGTACACCAACGAGCTGAATGGGGATATAGCCTGCAGGTTTATAGCGAGCAATGGTTATTTTAAATGCAGTGTCATTGCCTAATTCAAATATTGTTTGTACTGATCCTTTGCCAAAAGAAGTGGCCCCCATGACAATTGCACGATTGTTGGCTTGCAGTGCTGCAGAAACAATTTCTGAGGCAGATGCAGATCCTTCATTAATCAATACGATCATCGGGTATGGCGGCTCTGTATTATGATAATGGGCCATATTTAAATCTAAGATATGATCGTTACGGCCGACAGTGGATACAATCGTACCATCACTTAAAAATAAATCAGCCAATTCAATTGCTGAATCCAATAAGCCGCCAGGGTTATTTCGCAAGTCAAGAATAAGCCCACTAAGTGCGTGTTCATTTTTTTTGAATTCAGCAAGTGCTTTTTTAACATCGCTAACTGTATTGGCTTGAAAGTTTTTTACACGAATATAGCCGATATCCTGTTGGTTTTCAGTAAATCGTTTGGATTGAACGCTATCAATATTGATTAAGGCACGCGTCAATGCAATGGTTTGATTGGCGGCGCCATCTCGTTCTATAACGATGCTAATCGTTGTACCCACTTTACCACGAATTTTATTAACTGCATCTGTGAGCGACATATTGATTGTGGATTCATCCTTGATTTGCACAATACGATCGCCTGCTCGTATACCTGCTTGGGATGCAGGGGTGCCATCAATCGGGGAAACAACGGTTAGCATGCCATCGCGCATGGAAATGACAATTCCCAGTCCGCCAAATTCACCGTCCGTGCCTACTTTAAATTCCTTGTATATTTTTTTTCTTAAAAAACTAGTGTGTGGATCGAGCACGTCGAGCATACCATTAATCCATAGAGCGGTCATATTGTCATAGCTGATTGTACCATTGTAATGAATTTGAATGAAGTCCATTATTTGGTTTAAGAGGGGTTCCAGGTCAGTGAGTGTCTGTATCGAAGTTGTTGAGAACATGCGCTTGGCCAGTCCAACGGTGACTGTAATTTGTTTGTTGTCTGACTGGATCATGATTTCAGGGACGTCTGATTGCAGTTTATATAAGCCTTTAATTAACATTTTTTTTGAATCAATGCGCGCAGGTTCTAAGTAATGGCGGTTTAATGCAATAAATGCGCGTTTAAATATTTGTTTGTTAAACCCATTACTTTCAGAAGCGGATGCTATGCTGAAGAATAAGACAACACTAAAACAATAAAGAATTTGCAAAAAATAGCGCATGAAAAAGAACTCCTTAATATATAATTTTTAATTATTGCGAGTTAAAATAAATCAGATGATGCGCTTTGATAATATATTAGTCAAGAAGAAGTCGATCATTGATTATGGGGTAGGAGTGGGGCCAGGAATACTTAACATTAGGGCGTTTCAACGGGCAGTCCCAAAATAGATACGATGAAAAATGAATATAAGGTAGAGAAAGTCTTGCCAACCCTGTGTTCTAAACCTATAATAGCTTGGTCGCTACTTTGTTATATCTCTCTAGGAGGACGATTGAGTTTTGCTGAATTATCATATCGGGTTTGGTCCCAAATTATGCCAATACTATTAATTGGGTTGTTAATTTTTGGGGCATTATTGGTATTTATTTGGACATTACGTCATTGGGATAAAGTGACATGCTTTGTTCGACAATGGTTATTTCGAAAACAACAGTATAATTATCAATCCATATTTAAAAATTACTTGGAGCGATTTAATTCGATTTCAGATCGAAGAGAATTGTATACTGTAATTTTAACAGCAACATGTCGAATTGTTAAGGCCAGTGGTGCATCGTTAATTATTAAAGATGTTGATGACCAGTTGCAGATGAAGGCGACTTTTGGGCTCAAACCATTTTCATTTGACATTGAAGGCGTGCAAAATTTTTTACTTTGGTTGGAAGAAAAACGTCATGTTGTCACACGTACTGATTTTGTTAAGGGAAATGAATTTAATGAAATTAAAACAGATGCGCTTCGGTGGTTTGTTCAGTTTAATGCAGAAGCATGTATTCCGTTATTTATTGCAGATCGATTATATGGTGTGATCAATTTAGGCCCAAGAGAAGAAAATGAGCCCTTTGATTCTGAAACACGTGATTTATTGAAATTGCTAGCTATTCAATACGCTGCCAATATTAATAATGTGAATTTATATCAAGCACTATTAACGCAAAACCATAAATTACAGGAAATATCTACATTTAAAACACAATTATTAGCCAATGTATCTCATGAATTGCGTACACCGCTGACAAGCATTATTGGATTGGCAGAATTAATTGCAGAGGGTGGCGATGGGCCTGTGACATCTGATCAAATCGCACATTTATCGACGATTCGTCAATCAGGGGTGCGCTTATTAAGTACATTTAATGATATATTGGATATTTCTAAAATCAGTTCAGATCGCATGAACTTAGATGTGCAGCGTATTAACTTGTCCAAAGTAATTTCGCAGGTGGTGGATGATGTTAAACCAAACAAGTATACAAAGCTTAGCATGAGCTTGGAGCAAAATACAGGCGGAGTGTATGGCGATGAAAAACGTATTCGCCAAGTGCTTTCTCACCTGCTGGATAATGCCGCAAAATTTACAAAATGTGGGAAAATTTCCGTAAAAACTAAAAAGAGCGGTGATATGATGTGTGTATCTATTAAGGATACAGGCATTGGTATTGATAAAAAACAACAGCGTCTCATCTTTGAAGGATTTATTCAAGCTGATAAAGGGATGGCCCGTGAGTATAATGGATTGGGGCTGGGGCTAGCTATTTCTCAAAAATTGATTGATTTGCTTGGGGGGCGTATTTGGATGACCAGTAAAAAAGGGCATGGCAGTCAATTTAATTTTACATTGCCCCTTCGTCCAGCAGATTTTGCACAAGATAATTATTTGTAGCTATATAATCGTGCTTGCCATGTATTTCTTTTCCTAAATTCATTTTCAATTTCATTGATCGTCGCTAATTTGTTGATTGACCAGAGCGGTGATAATGTGAGTTGCCTTGGACCATGGCTATTTAAACGGTGTATAATCATCTGGGGTGATAATATCTCCAGCAAATCAATGACCCAATTGGCATATTCATTGATACTTGGAATATGAAAGGGTTGTTTGCCATATTGTTTAGCCAGGGTGGTATTCTTTAAAATATGTAGGTTATGAATTTTTACTCCCCACGAATTAACGCTGTTTAATAATTGAGCAGTTTGTTTCATCATATGAATTGTTTCATTGGGTAGGCCGAGAATAATATGTGGGCAAAATCGAATATTGCGCTGATGTAATTGATTGCATGCTGCAATGAAACAGTCTGTATCATGTCCCCGATTGATATAATGTAATGTAGTGTTATGAGCGCTTTGTAGGCCAAGTTCTATCCATAAAAAAGTACGCGTATTGATATCTTCCAATATATCCAAAATTTGATCGGATAAGCAATCCGGCCGTGTGGAAATGGCTAATCCCACAATATTGGGATGGGCAATGCTTTGTTCATAGATATTTTTCAGCCAAGTATGGTTTCCATATGTATTGGATCCATTTTGGAAATAGGCAATGCATTTATCCGCACTATGCCGTTTGCGAATATAGTCAATGCCATCATTTAATTGATTGGTAATGGAGATTTTTTGTAATGGTGATTCAAGTGCGTTGATGGTGGTATATGCGTGAAAATTGCAGTAGGAACATCCCTGATTTGCACCAATTAAATTGGGACAGGGCATGCCCGTATGTAAGCTGACTTTGTAAATGCGTTCGCCAAATTTCTTTTTTAGATGGGTATTTAAATCATTATATCGTTTTTTGTGACATGTCATGGGTGATCATTAATAGTTTTGGTTCAGAACACAATCCTTTTCAGAAATCACTATATTCTCTTTGTCCATTTACAGCTTGACTCGTCATTGTGATAACATGTCAATATTATGACAGTTGTTAACTGGGCCGCCCTGAGTACTCCCTTGATAGTTTGAAGTTTAGTTTAAGCGCGGGATTTTTATGAATAACGTCAAAATTATGTCAATTTATCATGTCGCAATATATCCATTCTCAGGAAATTCCATGTAAGTATTTGAAAAATATAGCTATTTTAAATGAAAATGCGAATTCGTTATATGGCATACAACTTGCTAATTACTGATCATAGCAAAGGAATCAATATGAAAATAACGAGCTCTAGCTTGAAAGTTGTATATTTTTCAATATGTTACCTTTTTCTTATGTCATGTGGGCAAGTATCTAGCAGCACAAGCGTAGAAAATGATTCAGGGTCACTAAGTGGTACAGGCACTGGAATCACCAGTTCATTTACATCACCATCGGAAATGGGTGTTGGCGATATTATGCCTATTGAATTTGACAGTTCTGATTCGCAAACAGTTGATTTTTCTGATGTGGAGTCAAGCTCTCGTTTTGTATTGATATTGGGATCAAGCAATACCTCTGGTTATGGATCAAGTTATCAGCTAAGCAGTGCATCAATCAGCAAAAATACATCTATATCAATGGCTGTATCACGCAGTGATGATAATGATATGCCATCTGCAGATGATATTTTTCAAGATACATTGCGATTGGCAGAATATGATTTAGTGGATTTTGCGGATGATATTGAAGTAAATGATTCTTCAAGGTCATTATTGAGTGCAAGTATATCAAAGGCCGTCTCATTGGGAGACACTGAAACATTTCGAGTCATGGCAAGTCTAACATCCACATCAACATATGCAGAAGTGGATGCAGAAGTGTCATGCATCGGTGATTATGTTATTTTTTATGTGGATACAGAGGTGTCGGAATCGGTGCTTTCTTCACAGGATGTGAATCAACTTTGCCAAGAATTTGATGATCAAGCCGCTGATGAACAGGATTTATTTGGTTCATTGTCGGACGTTGATAATGATGGGAAAATTCATGTACTTATGACCAAAAAAGTGAATGAATTAGGTGCTCTGGGCGGCGGTATTATTACAGGTTATTTTTATGCAGGTGATTTGTATTCGCGAACATCTTCCAATGCAGTATCCAATGAGCGTGAAATCATTTACTCGCTTGTTCCAGATCCTGATGGGTCATGGGGAACAGCGGTATCCAATAGTTTTGCCATGAGTAATTTATTGCCAGCAGTGCTTCCTCATGAATTGCAACATGCGATTAGCTATAATCAGCATGTATTTGTAAATAATGGCAGTTCAGAAGAAAACTGGTTGAATGAAGGGTTATCCCATTTTGTTGAAGATTACTATGGTTATGGTATTGAAAATCCATCGAGATATTCGATGTTTTTATCAAGTCCATCAACATATGGTGTGGTGACATCGTCATCGCCGAATTTAATGGAACGTGGTGCTGCGTATTTACTAGTACGATATTTATATGAACAGTCCAGTAATCCAGAGGCATTTTTATCCGCTCTATATGATAGTGGATCAATAGGAACAACTAATTTAATGGCAGCGGTTGAAGAGTACACGGATATGAGTAGTTTTTCAGAGGTTTTAGCCAGATGGTCTGTTGCGATGATTATGACAAGTCGTAATATTAGTCAGGATAGTCGATATATTTACAAAAGCCGTACTAAGCATGCACAAACGGATAATTGGGTGGGCGTTTGTATGGATTGTTCGGTGGACGATAATCGAGGAACTGTATTAACTGGTATGAATATGAATGCTTTTTATGGTACAGCTAGCCCCAGTGTGGATAGTTCCGCGCTGACATATTATGATATTTCAACAATTCCAAATTCAATTTCGATTAGTGGCAGTGAAGGGGGGGGTAATTTTGGAATTCTGGTTCGGATTGAATAACTTCAATAATATCAATAAGTTATAGATCTAAGAAAATTTATATTTTGAAAATATAAAAATTTATTAAAATCATTTATTTCCTTGATATCTATTTTATAGTTCGATAGCTCTGCATAATATTATGAAAAAAAATAAGCAATATAAGGCCTTTGCGCTATTATCTGGTGGTTTGGATAGTTTATTAGCGATTAAAGTAATTCAAGAACAAAATATTCATGTATGCGGGGTGACTTTTGAGACACCTTTCTTTGGTGCGGTTCATGCAAAAAAAGCAGCCGCTGATTTAGGTATTGATATAATTATATTGGATATTTCAGTGGATCATTTGCAGATGCTTAAGAATCCGCCACATGGGTATGGAAAGACAATGAATCCATGCATTGATTGTCATGCTATGATGTTCCAAAAAGCCGGGCAATTATTGGAAAAAGAAGGGTTTGATTTTTTAATTACAGGGGAAGTGTTGGGTGAGCGTCCTATGTCACAAAATAGGCAATCCTTGACAATTGTATCGCGTGATTCTGAATATGAGGATTTATTGCTACGCCCATTGTCTGCAAAATTGCTTCCCATAACATTGCCTGAAAAAGAAGGTTGGGTCGATAGAGGGCAATTATTAGCATTCGAAGGTCGGTCACGAAAACCTCAAATTGAATTGGCAAAAAAATATGGTATTCGGCAGTATGTGCAACCTGCGGGTGGGTGCTTGCTGACAGATATACAGTTTTCCAAGCGTTTGAAGGATACGTTTGAACATAATCCAAATGCGGATTCTCGTGATATGGATTTATTGCGATATGGCAGATATTTTCGATTAACCAGTGGTACCAAAGTGCTTGTTGGGCGCAATGAAAAAGAAAATGAAAAATTGATATGTCTGGGTAGATTAAAAGGAGCGATTATTCAGCCAACAGTATATCCAGGGCCAGTGGTATTTCTTGAGGCGCCATTTAATGAAAGTGATATTGACATTGCAGCAACCATGTGTGCGACCTATGGAAAAATAGGGCCTACTCATTGGCCGCTATCATTTGAATATAATAATCAAAAAAAACAATTGAATGCACAGCCATCAGTTCGAAGTGATTTTACTAAATTTCAATTAATATGAGAGCTTATGCACGATTATTATAATATATTAGGTGTGCAGCAGGATGCGCCGATTGAGATTATAAAGGCTGTATATCATGCATGGATGCATGGTTTAAGCATGCATCCGGATAAGGGTGGTGATGTTCACACAGCGGCATTAATCAATGAAGCATATGCAGTGCTAAAGGATAAAAATAAGCGATATGCCTATGATCAATCACATGGGCACTGTGTAGCATCTAAAACAAGTGAACACCGCAGATCACCGCGTTTTAATATCTCTGGACAGCTAATGTTCATTATTCCTGATACAGATCAAATTTATTCCATGGATGTGATTGATGCCAGTCCGTTGGGTTTGCGTGCTCGTATGTCAGTGGCGCTTGCGCGTAATATGCATATCTCTATTATGTGGACAAAAGATATGAACTATACCACAGAGGCCTATGTGCGTTGGTTGCGAAGTTACTCAACGATATATGATTGTGGTATAGAGTTTTTTAAACCTGTGCCTGATATTATAAAAAAAATAGGGACATGACTATGCCCCTATTTGAATTACAATTAAAGTGATCAACTAGTACGCCGATTTCAATGAATTGACGAGTAATAAAATTAATAATGTGGTATACCCCTGTAAAAGGGGATTCCAAAATGAAAAAATACATCGTCAAATTAACAAAGGAAGAACGTAAGGGTCTGCGAGAGGTTGTCAAGACTGGAAAAACACAGGCCTACAAAATCACTCACGCTCGAATTTTATTAAAAGTAGATAGTGGGTAACTATGGAGAAAATTACATAGATAAAGAAGCCAGTGAGGCTCTAAGTGTTG
>CAYZSU010000025.1:0-31195 GCA_964480565.1 uncultured Myxococcales bacterium
TTACCATAGCACACACTTGAGTTGCGGACTAGATGCTCTTCGCTAAGCGGTTACACCTCACCACCTCCCTCATACACCGTTCGGACAATCTGTCCCATTAAACCAATATTGCCATCACCATATACGAGACCAATACCCCGTTTTAACAGCTCTTTGCCAAGTATGTATGCCGCTTTTGCATATGCCTCATTACAACCCATGCTGGACCCACAAAATACGCATAGTCGCTTCATATCCGCCCCTTTAAAACAGCTAAAAACGAATTAAATTTCAACCACTTAGAATATTTACAACAACTTGTAAGATATACCTTGCAAATTGTTTTCATCCATATTGACGATGCAATGACAGTATATCACTTCCACTTATTGTGCGCACATCGTCAACTTGTTGATCCACCAATGAAACCAAAACTGGCTCAAAATTTGGATATTGCTCACAAAATTTAAATAGCCCATCCAATTGTGAACGATGAGTAGCTGTTGTTTTTACTTCAACAGCCCAGTGTTCATTATTGGGACCAATGACAACATAATCCACTTCCAACTGTCGATTCTTCCAATAATAGGTATCCCATCCTACTTCGATAAACCGCGCACCAATACTATTTTCAAAATACCGTCCCCGCTCATCTGCATGAATAGGCATCTCAATAGAACGCTGAAAAGACTTCATAAAACTATTATCATGCACAATCAACTTTGGAGAGCTTTTTTTCGAACGCATCATATATGGTGAATATTTTTCAATTCCACTGACTAAAAAAGCATCTGCTAATAATGATAGATAATGCTGAATCGTGGATAAAACACCTTTATATTGCAACTGGCCTTGTAGTTTTTGTAAACTTACAATTTGTGCTGGCAATGATAATGCCATTCCAAACACCTGACGCAGCAAAGCCGGTTGCTTAACAGGATGAAGTTGCAGCAAGTCACGTCCAATAGCTGGCTCAATAATCGCATCACGAATATACTCTGCCCAACGCGCATGATCCTGCATAAGAAGTGGCATGGAGCCCGGATAGCATCCAAACTCAATATACTGCTCAATTGTTATACTAAAAATATCTCTCGCCTCATGATAGTTCCAGTGCTCTGCGCGAATAAGCTCAAATCGTCCTGCAAGCGATTCCCTCAACCCTTTTTCCAACAATAGAGCTGATGACCCCGTCAATACGACTTTTAATTCATGAGTATTCAGATCCCATAAGCATTTGATCATCTCCGTCCAATTTGGAATTTTTTGTATTTCATCTATAGCCAAAATACGTGATTTCGTGTGACGCGCTTGCTGCCACCACTCATCAATCAACTCTACTGACAAAGGAGTTGGGTAATCCGCGCTGTAATATATAGCATCCCCAGATAAAGCAGCTTTTAGAGCGGTTGTTTTTCCCACTTGCCTGGGACCAATGACGATTTGAATAAACGGCTTTTTTTCAGCCAAACGCGATGAAATTGTATGAATAAGAGTTCTATTTTTTACAATAATATCAGCATGTTACAGCGCTGTCTATTATTACTCGATTCTGATCAACACAGTATTTCGTCTCGTAAACAATCCAGTGTCCTAAATTGATAATGACGTAAACACTGACGGATCAATGAACTTAGCTCATTTTCTGCTATATTTACCCAACTATCGTATAGCGAAATTTAATGAAGTCACTTCCATCATAGGCTCTGAGAGGTCATTTTATATTTATTTGAGGCCATTACTTTACAGGATCATTTACAAAAATTTAATCAATAATACTGTTCGATTTCAAGCTCTTTAGCATTTTTTATTCTTATTTGCTCAAAACCATCCGTGTAATATTCATTTGATAAAACACCTAGAGTTTCTATTATCTGTCGCTCAGCAGCATCAACATTGTTCTTTCTTCTAGCTAATGCTATAATTTCAATCCACTGATCATATCGATTATTCACATGTTCGTTTAGTATAGGAAAGCTATTCAGCACTTTTTGTGCCTCACTAGACGCAATAATTGCCGCAGGATCTTTCATTTTAGCATAAATAGACGTTTGAATAAATGCCGCCCACTGTTTCCATGATTTTGAGAGTTTAAAACGAGGTATAAAAAATTCAGATCCAACTCTGCGAAGATCTTCAATGCTATTACTATTCGTCACATATAACAAACTAGCCTGTTCCACATATGTAAGCCCAAGTGCACTCACTGTTTTTCTTACTTCTTTTTCAAGTGCATTTTTACCCCCGTCTTTATATGCGCGATAACGAGGATAATCACTCCACATAATATCGGGAGTTACAGCAATTTCATCCATTATTTTTATCGCAAATTCATAGGGTCGAACTTCATTCATAACATAATCATCAATAAATGACTTCAGGGTCGCCGTATCTTCGGATATATTATATTGATGGGCAAGCTCATGGGGAAAAGTAAATAGGAAGTCTGTTATTTTAATTGATGGGTTTATGTAAAATTTCTTTTGAGCAGGATCTAAGTACATATTTGTGTTAGAATCTAACGCAAATGTATAGTTATCCGTAGTTGCATGATCAAGCATTGCTCTAAAACGGGGCGAACGAAATAAAAGTGCAAACGCCGGGGCCAAATGCTGCATGCCTTTATGTAATAAGCCAAGCACCAGCCTAGAATGCTTAGAGCGAAGCGCATGCCAGTCAATTTGGGCCGTTATTTTTCCTTTACTGTCTTTTACATAAAATTTTGCAATATCTTTTGGTGGAACAAATGCTTTCTTGTCCTTTACTATGCGAGTCAAGACCTCTCGGTTGAAAGAAAAAGGAGCATCAGTCATGAAACGGCTGCATTCAGCAGATTTTTTTGCGAACCTTATTGCAAATTGATATTTATATTCCTTAGGATCATACTTAACATATATATCATCCGTTGATCCATCCATATCCAAATCATATTTGATATGCACGTTATCGTTCACCGCATATCTATCTGCAAGACCAATTAAAGTATTCGCAGCTTTTCTAATTACAGATATTTCATTGCATCCCATATTAATCTCCTAAAAACATACAGCCATTACGAATTTAAATTCCAAACTATTCTAGAGCGTGTCCTCAATTGAACACCTAAAGGTCTGTCATTATTGGGATTTACCCGACAATCCAGTGTTTATAGTCATCTCATGGATCATCGGATCAAGTCCGATGATGACAAAAAGTGTATTAAGCTCTAAATTGCCAAGACTGGCACATAGGGTAATTGTATGATGATTGGACATCACTTTGATGGCCGCTTGCATCGTGGCTTCAGGAATTATCGGGTTGACCTTGGCTGGCATGATGGATGACCCAGATTGCTTGCCTGCTAACGTAATTTCGCCAATGCCTGCATGTGGACCAGATGCCATCAATCGTATATCGCTCGCTATTTTCATCAAATTGGTCGTCAATGCATTTAATGCGCCGCTAACTTCCACTAATCCATCTAAATTTTGCGTGGCGTCGATCAAGTTATCCACACGCACAACTACAATATCGAAAACGTGATTGTCTTTTCAGCAAGTGTTAAGGGAGCGATGCCCCCCTATTATAGGAGTGTTTCTACTCAGACATAGTTGGCGGAAAGTATACACTATGTGTAGGATTATCATCCAATTTAACACCGACAATTAATGATTCTGATTCACAGTGAGATGCATGGCTATTTCCATACCCCGTACTACATTCATCGGAAACATCAACTTCCACCGCATAGCCACCCCTTAATCGATCGCCTTCCAATTCCAACCTAGCAATCGCTATTGCGGACAAATGACATTCGGATGATATATTTTTGTCTAAGGACATACGTAATGTTATTACATTACCGCCGATTTGACATTCTGTCATTTCATCATCAAATAGCTCTTCTTCATTATTCAAACGATTTCCATCAGCCCAATTATCACTAATTATACATCCATCTTCTGTCTGGACAATGCGATATTCCTCAATAATTGTTTCGTCAGAACTAACTTCTGAACATGTATTTCTAATCACTTCAGCTCGAAACTCCCAGACCCCATATAGCGACTCATTGGCTACCTGTTTGGGCACCGCCATATCGACAGACTCCGTTACAGATTCAGATGAATGAGAACTCGGCTTTGAGTCTGAATTACATGCGGTAAAGACGACAGAACTTATGATCATAATTATCATTATATAAGACTTCATTGTCATAACAGCCTCCTTATTTAACTTCGGATAACTCACTTTTTAGCAAGCTATATTATAAGCCGTTCTCAAGTCAATTATTTCAGCTAAAATAAATTAAAAAAATATAAACTTTAATATCCTCTCACCCACACTTCTTTCGTAAATGGGGTTGCCCAAAAAATGCCACTCTTCGGTGTTTCCAGCAAACACGTGGGTCCTTAACGGATCACATGTCTAATGATTAGTCACAAGTTTTAAAGTATAATCACTGGCGATAAAAAAAACCACTTCACGCTAATATAGTACAAATACTGTTACCTTATGCCTTAAGAGCCGGGGTCCAGAAATGGCTATGATTCATGGATTCCGGCTCTTTAGGCCGGAATGACACCTTTAAAACCTATACAATTATTAGACTCGCATGGTCGCTCCGGTTGCTAAGGGTAAAGTCGCTGTTTATGCCTGAAACATGCTCGTAATTCGATAGAGTCCCAAGCAATCTGGACATTTTCGAACACCCCAACAAATTGCTATTTTTCACCAGTCTCTAAATAAGAAATAAATGATTTTACCAGATATATGTTATTTTTAACTATTTTACCAGTCAAAGACCAATTTTAAGCGTATCACTAGCTTTATAATTATTTTACCACACTAACCGACAATTTAATCATTCTATTGACAAATCGCCTATTTCTAATTATATTAGTAGAAGAATAATAATTTCACGAGGATACTCTATGACAATAAATATTTTGGAATCTCGCCCTGCTGGCTATGCATATCTGCTTAAAAATTTCGGGATAACTGGCATGCCCCATTGGCACACCTCATTTGTTTCATCCTCCGGAACTCACAGATCGAAAATTCAAGATAGTGTAATTGAAGACATATACCCAAAAAGATATTGGCCCGGAGGAAAAATCAGTGATCATCTTGAATTTGCTTTGAAATATGATGGGGTAAATCTGGAATTTCTGGCTCGAATTTTCAAACTCGTTCCTCAGGAAGATCTCACTGAATACATTAAATCCAAACCAATCGGAAAATACGCTCGAAGGATCTGGTTTTTCTATGAATTCCTAACTGGTAAACAGCTACCAATTGATAATATTACTTCCGGTAATTATGTCGATGCTCTGGAGGCAAAGGAATATTACACAGTTCAAAACGGGGATAAATCCCCGCGTCACCGCATCGTCAATAATCTCCTTGGCCCTCAGACCTTCTGTCCGCTCATCAGGCGAACAGAGAAGCTTTCCAAACTGAACTCCGCCAATCTACGCAAGAGATGTGAGGCTATTGTTACCGCATATCCACCGGAACTGCTTCGCCGGGCATTGAGCTACCTTTATAACAAAGAGACAAAGTCGTCTTTTGAAATTGAGCATATAACTCCCAATACAGCCCGAACAGAAAAATTCATTACCTCATTGGAACTTGCCGAAAAAGAAGATTTCTGTGAAAAGGAAAGGCTAATAGATCTTCAGAATCGGATTGTTGACCCTAGATTCAAAGACAGTGATTATCGGGAAAGCCAGAATTACGTTGGGCAAACAGTTGCCTATCAGAAAGAGATTATACATTTCATCTGTCCAAAGCCTGATGACTTGTCCAAACTAATGGCAGGTCTGATTGAATCTCATAAACGGATGAAAATGGGAAATGTTTCTCCGGTTATCCATGCAGCAGCAATTGCCTATGGTTTTGTTTTCCTGCATCCGTTTGAAGATGGAAACGGACGAATCCATCGGTTCCTGATACATAATATCCTTTCGCTTCAGGAAATGGTTCCACGTGGACTCATGTTTCCGGTTTCTGCAGTTATGCTTAAAAATCCGGTGGACTATGATGCATCATTGGAGGCTTTCTCACGACCGTTACTTCAGCTCATCGATTACCAACTGGATGAAATGGGCCAGATGACCATTGAAAATGATACAGTGTGCTGGTATCAATATATCGATATGACAGCTCAAGCAGAGGCTTTACACGAGTTTATAATTAAAACTATCGAAGAAGAACTTATAGAAGAACTCAATTTTCTGGTAAATTATGACAATACCAAAAAATCAATACAGGACATCATCGACATGCCTGATCGCCTGATTGATTTGTTCATCCAGCTGTGCCTTCAGAACAATGGGAGCCTTTCAATACGAAAAAGATCAGCTCACTTTGATTTCCTAACTGATGAGGAACTTACTTCCATGGAGCAAGCAGTTAAAGATGGCTACAATCAACCCGATTAATACTCAAAATTTCATCTATATTTGCTACGCAAATTCCAAGGATACTAAAAATGAGACAACAATTCTTTTAACTACAAATCGATAGGACACAGGGGGAACCATCCTTTTCTTAAACCATAAGGTGTCTTTGAGGTTGGCTGAAATGCATTTTTGATAGCCTGGTATAATCTATAATCACCAAATGATTCCTGCTTGTTTTCAAAATCATCAAACACCACCTGTACTTCCTTTGGTACTCTTATGGTCATTTTAATATCACTTCACTTTCATTCAAGATTACTCGACAATTTATTTATCAACCCCTCGATCACATTTAATCGGCAAGCGATTCAACTCATTCCTATAAAATTTCCACTTAGGCATAAATTGACTCATGAGTTTTTTAAATCGCTCATTATGTGAAGGTTCCAATAAATGAACCATTTCATGCACAACAATGTATTCAAGGAATTCAGCAGATTTTTTCGCTAAGTCAGTATTGATGCGAATGTTTTTTGAGCGTATATTGCAGCTTCCCCATTTAGTTTTCATCTTTTGGACAACAATATTTTTTACTTTTACATTCATGAGCGGTTCCCATTTTTCTATCAATTCAGGAACCTTTTCCTTAAGCAAGTTACGATACCATCCTTCAAAAATCGACTCTTTATCTTCCTTGTTTGCTCTAGGCCGTACATAAAGAAGTATGTTGTCGTGATTTAACTCAATACTTGGTTTTGCATTTCTGCAAATCACTTTAAGCAAATAACACTTTCCCCAAACATAATGATGTTCATTATCAATATATTCCCGTGGTGCTTCGCGTTCTTGACCACGTAATTTCTTTTGTTGTTTTTTAATCCAATCTAATTTGCTGATCGCAAAAATGCGGATTGTTTCTAAATTCATTCGTAGTGGCGCAGAGATTTGCACTTTACCCATTGGCGGATAAACCCTTAGGTAGATATTTTTGATATTCTTTTTAAAAACAATAATTCCAATTTCACCAAGTTCAAGATGCTCAACCATCAATACTCCTTTTATTATTTGATGATTAAAAAGAGACGTTCAGCTTCATTTTTAAGACATCATACAACTCAAGTCCGATGATGACAAAAAAGTATGGCATTAGGGAACTAATTTTTTCATTGATTCTCAGGTATCAATGATAGGACGATTCACAATATATTCATTTTGAGATCAGTCCCGTAATGAATTCCGGCAACATCAACTCATCAAGCTCATCCTTCGATAAAATATGATCCGCAATAATCATGTCGCAAATCGATATTTTACGCACCTCTGCCTGCAATGCTAATTCTTCTGCCCGCTTATAACCGATTTTTGAAATTAATGCGGTTAAAATTGCAGTGGATGACTGCACATAGGCATTGCATTTTTCTTCGTTAATCCTCATCTCATCAATGCATACAGAAAATAGCTCGATTACATGGCATAAAAGATCGATGCTTTCCAATAGCGTATCTGCAATCAAGGGTAAAAATGTATTAAGCTCTAAATTGCCAAGACTGGCACATAGGGTAATCGTATGATGATTGGACATCACTTTGATGGCTGCTTGCATCGTGGCTTCAGGAATTATCGGGTTGACCTTGGCTGGCATGATGGATGACCCAGATTGCTTGCCTGCTAACGTAATTTCGCCAATGCCTGCATGTGGACCAGATGCCATCAATCGTATATCGCTCGCTATTTTCATCAAATTGGTCGTCAATGCATTTAATATACCGCTAACTTCCACTAATCCATCTAAATTTTGCGTGGCGTCGATCAAGTTATCCGCACGAACAACCGCGATATCAGAAAGACGTCTAAGCTCATCTGATACGTTTAAAATATACGGTTTTGGTGCAGACACCCCTGTACCAATGGCTGTACCACCTAAATTAATCACTCGCAAAATATCTTCGCATTTATGAATACGATTGCGGTCCCTAAGAAAAGCATTCGCAAATGCAGCCATGCTTTGCCCCATGGTGGTCAATACAGCGTCTTGCATTTGTGTACGTGCGATTTTTACAATATGCGCGCTTTGCATTTCTTTTTTTTGACACGACTCAATCAGCCTAACAATATTTTTTTCCAGTTTGCGCAATTTATAAATGGCTGCTATTTTTAATGCAGTGGGATAGGTATCATTGGTAGATTGATGTAGGTTTACATGCTCAATCGGGTGAATACATGTATAATCACCCAACTGTCCGCCAAGTTGCCGAATACCTATATTGGCGATAACTTCGTTGATATTCATATTCGTGGAAGTGCCTGCCCCGCCCTGCATCGCATCTACCATAATATGCGCATCCAATTTTCCATCTGACATAAGCGAGCATGCATGGGTAATAGCGTGACATTGTTTATTTTCCAAATATCCCAACTCGCCATTTACTTTAGCACAAGCGAGCTTAACTTTTCCAAATGCATGGATAAGCGCTGGATTCACGCGTCGATTGCTAATGGGAAAATTAAATATCGCACGCTGCGTATGAATACCCCAAAGTGCGTCTTTTGGGATTTTCAGATCACCCAAGTGATCTGTTTCAATTCGATATGTCACAATTGCATTCCTTTGAAAAAAAGAGATGTATTTTTCCGTTTATTAGACTTTTTTTTGCCATGAGTAATGGGATAAACCATCTATTTAATGATTATTAATATCTCGTATCATAAACACAGCATGATCCATCGTCTTTACAATTTCCTGAGTATATTCAGTCGCAGCCTTAACACTGCCTGGCAGTGTATAAACAATTGTTTTACCTATTACACCTGCAATACTTCTGCTTAACAATGCATTGGGGAATTTAGCGCCAAACGTCACCCGTATAGACTCCATAATACCAGGTATTTCCCGATCGATCATTTCCTTTACAACGTCAGGAGTAATATCCCTGGAAGATAGTCCCGTGCCTCCGGTTGTAAAAATAAAATCAGTATTTTTATCACATGCATTTAGCAATTCTTTTTTTAATATTTGTGCATCATCTGGAATAATGACATACGTACATTCAAATGAAAAATGACTTTTT
Organism: uncultured Myxococcales bacterium; assembly: GCA_964480565.1. Lineage (GTDB taxonomy): Bacteria > UBA10199 > UBA10199 > 2-02-FULL-44-16 > JAAZCA01 > CAYZSU01. Next base: position 9,434 of record CAYZSU010000025.1, read on the forward strand.
TCAAAATGCGCATCAAGCAATTCCCTTATTTGCGGGCCACTTCTGTCAGAGTATTCACCCCGACTAGCACGATCGCTTAATGTAATAATCGATATCTTTAAATGATTTTGAATATGCGTAATCGTGCTATCCACAGCAATTTTACCTTCGGTTATTACACGACAGAAAATACCTTCTTTTGGCATCACGCATTTACCCACTTCTTTAAAGATAGCACAACCATCCCCATGACATTTTTTTCCAATTTGCGTGACTTCAAGTTCCGCATCATCAATGATCAATCGATCTAGAAGTGATATTTTTTTAAAATCAATGCCCTCTGTTGTAATATTTTCTGCAAACTCTCCCCACTTAAATGCTGTATTTTCTTGAGAGGCAAATGATTCAATGCTTTCCTTTGATAACAAACTGACTTGACGATGCCAACTCCCTGCATGCGCATCATTTTCAATGCCTAATTTTGTAAGTAAAATATTTGAAACAGGCTGCTTAACCGTTCCTTTTTTTTCTGAAATATTTACGGATACTATTTTAGCACACATCAAAACACCTCTTCTTTTATTTTTTCAATCAGTGTAATGTCAGACATAATCATCGCTTTATCCACGGCTTTACACATATCATAGATAGTTAGCAGTGCAATGGATACCGCACTAAGCGCTTCCATCTCTACGCCAGTCTGGCCCGTGCATTTAACATTACTTTCAATACTGATTTTATCTTTTAAGACAGTTGTATCGACAGAAATATGTGTTAATATTAGAGGATGGCATAAAGGAATTAACTCAGATGTTTTTTTTGCTGCTTGAATACCTGCTAACTCCGCGGTTACAAGGACATTCCCCTTCTTAATATTATTTCCTTCAATCAGCTGAATCGTTTTTTCATTCAATTCAATATAACCCGTTGCTTTTGCAGATCGATATGACGTTGCTTTATCGCTAACATCAACCATGGCAGGTCGATTTTTCGTATTAATATGTGTCAGTGTCATTATTAGCCGCCTAATTTATAAAATTGATTGGTATTTTTTTGCCCGGACTCTGGCTTTTCATTGATTGCCATGTCAATAGCATTTTCATATCCAAGATCCTTGATTGAGTATGATTTATTATTAAACAAGCATGGATATAATCGACCATCGCTGGATAGTCGTAACCGATTGCACGTTTCACAATGCCCACCATCACCATTTAATACTTTCCAAAAAGTTCCCTGATGCATGCTCATTTCACGGATATAGCGAATGTCGCAGTCATGTTTTTTTGCAAATGCCGCAACACTTATTGCACTTGCCTCATCAGGGGATTCCTTAATAATACAGTTTAATTTAATAGGATCTAATCCCACTTTTTTAGCATGTATAATACCTTTTAATACCGCATCTAAATCGCCTCCGCGAGTAACTTGCTTAAAGTCAGATTCATTCAATGTATCAAGGCTCACATTAATTCGATGTAGGCCTGCATCCTTTAATGGCTGCGCATACTTAACAAGAAAGCTGCCATTGGTTGTCATTGCAAAATCATGAATACCCTCTATTTTTGAAATCATCGCAACCAAAGAAATAATATCTCGCTTCACCAATGGCTCGCCACCTGTCAAACGCACTTTATCAATTCCTTTTTTCACAGCTATTTTTATAAATGCCACGATTTCTTCAAAGCTTAAAATATCATCACGTGGGAGCAATGTGGCCCCTTGTGCTGGCATGCAATATTGACAACGCATATTGCACAAATCAGTCACTGATACGCGCAAGTAGTTAATCTTTCTATTAAAGCAATCTAACATGAGCCATGCATCCTTTTTTTAATTCTGCTATACCCACAGGAATAGTAATAAACCCATCTGCAAATACAAATGCATTAATATGCGCAGAGCCATGATATTCGACAGGAACTGCTATTCCATCAACTATTTTAACTGGAACAGTTGACTGACGGATTGTTTTTCGCCGCTTTATATTTTCACCCAATACAAGTGGAATAATTTTTGGATTAAACAGGTGACCCTGCATTTTATATATAAATGGTTTTAACATGATTTCAAAAACAGTAAATGTGGATACTGGGTTACCAGGCAAACCACAGCAAAATACATTTTTATCCTTATGCTTACCAAAAACAGTGGGACGTCCGGGTTGCATGGCAACGCTTTCAAATAAAAAATCAAATCCATTTTTTTTAAGAATATCTGGAACCAAATCAAAGTCCCCCATGGAGACCCCGCCAGAAAGAATAATCAAATCATTGTCCATCATGGCTTTTTTTATTGATCTATCTAGGGCATCCTCAGAGTCTTTTGCAATACCATAGTCAATTGCATCCACTCCCATGGACATGCATTGGGAAAATAATTGCACGCTATTTGAATTTCGAATCATTGCAGCATCAAGTTTCTGTTTTACTTGAACTAGCTCACTGCCAGTGGCAATAATGCCAGCTTTTAATTTCGATGACACAGTCACGCGGTCACAACCTACAGTTGCTAGAACCGCAATAACGCCAGGTGTAATAAGTGTTCCTTTTGTGAGAACACAGTCCCCTTGCGTAATATCCTCGCCCTTAAAGCAAATATTTTGCGATGTTTGCTTGCCAGTAAATTTAATTTTATTATTATTAATTTCATCCGCATATTCTATCATTATAACGCAGTCCGCTCCTTCTGGAACCACTGCACCTGTCATAATTTTTGAACACTCATTTTGATGAACATGTTTTTTAGGATTAACACCTGCTGGAATTGTTTCAATAATACTAAGTTCATTTTGTAAATTTGCCATTTTACATGCATATCCATCCATAGCAGATTTATTAAATGGAGGCATATCCGTATCCGAAACAATATCTTTCCCTAAAATTCGTCCCAGGGCCTTCGTCAGGTCGATTGTTTCTGTAGGCAGTTGATATGTTGCAGACATTACTTTTTGAAATGCCTCTTCAAATAAAATAGTATTAGGATTCATTTTGATCATCGTATTATCTTTCAAACTATATATTTCATATCAGAAATTGTAACCTATTGCGTTAATTTTTTATAATCAAATGGCGTGTTGACGTTGGAATACCAGGTATTTGCTGGCATTTCAATAAATTTTACATCAAGCTCACTGAATAATTCGATAATTCGACGTTTTCCAGAATTAAGTATTTTGCGTGCAACAGGAATGATCGATTTACGATAAATAGCAAATAAGGTCTCATATCTCTGATCACCTGTGATAGGCATTACAATATCATGTCCGTCAGCCATTAAAAACATTTGATGAATAAATGCCATATCCATTTCAGGGATATCACAAGCTGTAATAAAATTTAAATCACTCTCTGACTGTGAAATAGCAGACATTATTCCCATTAATGGGCCACAATTTTCTTTTTCATCATTGACTATTTTTGCATTTAAAAAAAAATAATCCATTTCATCATTGGCACCTATAAGTACATGTTTAAATTCTTTTTCAAGCTGAGAATAAATATGCTCGATCATGGGCTGTCCATTATAGGGGAGCAAACTTTTATTTTGTCCCATACGCCTGCTCTTTCCACCAGCTAAAATAATTGCAGTTGCATCATGCATCGATCATTCTCCAAGTCATATCTGAAAAGATAATTTCATCTGGCTGTACATTCCACGTTTTATCATTATAGTCTATAATCCTATCCGCATATTTAATTACTGACTGACACGATGATTTTATGCTATCGATTTTCTTTTCCTTTATTACAATAAACAACCCTGGGTTCAAAACCAAACGCGCACTATTTGACTCACAAACAATGCATGCATTATCAGGTATTTTGCTTAGCAATTCATCAATGCCATCGTGTAAATAACTCTTTAACACGCGCAGCCAATATACTTTTTTTGCACCCGCGGATAACATTCGAACCGTGTCTTTTTCAGCTGGCCCGTTTATTTCCTCTGTAATATCATAATGACCTTCAAGGGATGAACAGACACCACAACCCTCTCCGCCACGCGGACACTTACCATCCTTTTCTTTTACTGTTGTAATTTTAATACCAATGACTGTCTCGCATTTCATATAGTGTGATATTAGCTCACAAGCAAATTCTGTTTTTCCAACATTTCTGCCCGCAGATCCTATAAGAATTATATTTTGTTTTTCTATCATAAATTAACGTACCTCAATATATTTGGCAGCTGTCGCTTTAAAATGTGTCCAGATATTATGTCCCAATTTTAAATTCATCCGTTCAAATGATTCTTTTGTAATTAAAGCAGTCAGTAACACACCGATATCAACGGTTACTTCCATACCCAATCGAACTGATTCAATGTCGACAATTTCTCCTTGAAAATGATTTCTTGCGCTTGATTCTGGCAATGATTTTGAAAGAGTAATATCTTCTTTTTTTAGAATTAAATTGCCCATGCCTTTACTTGCATTTGTTGCCACATAAAATGACAAATCAGATGTTTTAAATAGCCCCAAGGACTCTGACTGCATCGTCAGTGACCCCCTATAGTAATTTCTAACCCCCGTAAAATGCGCAATAAATTCGGATTTTGGATGTGTAAATATCGCATCCGGTGTGCCAATCTGCGTAATACTGTGCTGTTCTAAAATAGCAATTTTCGATGCAAGCGCAATTGCCTCCTCATAGTCATGAGTAATATGAATAATGGTTTGGCCAGCTTGATTGATTTTACGCAATAACGATCGCATCTGTGACTTTGCTTTTATATCAAGGGAGGATAAGGGCTCGTCCAGCAATAAAACACTTGGGTTTGAAATCAATGTTCTGGCCAATGCAACACGTTGAGCCTCACCAAGCGATAGTGTATTTGTGTGCCTACCCAATAAATGTTCCACACCTACTTTTTTTGACATCTTTACGATTTTTTCATTGCTGAGCGTGCGTGATTCTTTTTTGCATTGAAGTGCATATCCAACATTTTGTGCCACATTTAGATGTGGAAACAATGCTTGGTTTTGATACACCAATCCAATATCTCTATTTTGTATTGAATACGATGATATATCCGTATCGTTCAAAGATATAAAACCACTATCTTGTATCAGTAAACCTGCAATTATTTCAAGCAAAACGGATTTGCCAATACCTGACTCACCTAAAATAACAAAATAATCACCACGAGCAACATCAAATGATATATTTTTTAATTCAAATTTCCCCAATTTAATGGAGATTTGTTTTAGATGTAACACAGTCTTTCCTGTCTATGAGCAGTCGAAATAAAATAAAAATAATGAGGCAAATTATCATAAAAACAGCAGCCACAGGTCGTGCATATTTCAATCCAAATGATGTAAAACGCTCAAATATCAATACCGGGGTAATCATCGGATGATATGCAATGATAACTACTGCACCAAACTCACTAAGACCCCTTGCCCACATCATTACCAACCCAGACATAATGGCTCGAAATGCCAAGGGGACACTAATTGTAAAAAAAACACGCAGTGGTGATGCGCCAAGCGTTAAGGCGGCTTTTTCCAATTCAACTGGAACTGCGCTAAAACCATCTCTCGCAGCGTTAATCAGAAATGGCAAGCTTACAAATGCCATCGCCATTGCAATGGCAATCGGGTGACCAATGAGATTAATTCCAGCAGTATCTGCCAAGTGACCTATTACGCTATACCTTGAAATAAAACCTAAAATTGCAATCCCTGCAGCGGAATGAGGGATAATAACTGGAATATTAATGATGCTCGACACAATTCGCTTAAATGGAAAATTTTTCCTAGCAAGAAAATATGCAAATGGAATTGCAAATACCGAAGAAAAAACAGTACCTGCTAAAGAAATCATCAGTGTAATGTACACACTACTTTGAACTTCAATATCTTGCACAGCTTCAAAAAAATCAGAACCGCTTGTTTTTAAGAAAATTCCAAGAATAGGTGCAATGATAAATAATAGAACAATGCCTGAAAAAAACAGCAGGGTCAGTTCAAAATAAGATAGGTGGTTATTATTCGTTTGCATACTTTTGTAATGGTTGAGGGATTTTATTAAATGTATGACTATTTGAAGGAATTGCGGATGGCTGTCCATTTTTTTCTAAGATAGTCATGCCCTTTTCTTTTGAAAGAATAAAATCAACGAAAAGTAGCGCCATTTTTTTATTGGGAGCGCTTTTAGGAATTGTAATACCATATACCATTGGCGATCCTTTTTTAATAATATATTCGTTTGGTTTCTTTCCAGAAATTTTAACAGTTGCTTTGCTATAAGTATCTGACAAATCCGCTGATTTCAGATTAATCTCATCTGGAAGGATTAAATACTTGAGATTATGTTGCTCGGCAACGGAACGATATAAAAATAAATAATCTATTGAATGGGATTCGAGCAGTGCAAGTAAATCGGTTTCCTTTGGACGAATGTATTCTCTATCTTTGTTCAATAATTTTTCTGACAACTGAGGACTATTATAATATTTTTCAGCAAGTTTTGTTGTTAGAACTGCTCTATAGCCGCACGGATCTGCATTGGGATCTGACGGTTCAAAAGCGACATTGCTATCTAATAGAATAGTGTGCCAGTTACTCTGATTGATATCTTTGGCCCGTCTGGACCCCGCATGATACACAAGGCTCATTTCATTGCTTGCAAACTTAATATTCCAATCCGCATGCTCAGGGATTAGCAATGTGTCAATAACAGTATAATCTGCAGAAGCCATTACATCACAAGGCCTGTTTAAATCAGAAATTTTTCGCGCACATGTGCGACTGCCTGCTGCTTCTAAAAGGATATTAACATTTGGATATTTCATGTTAAATTCTTTTTTTATTTGTTTAAATGGCACGGATAAACTGCCCGCATGAAATACAATTAAATCACCTGAAATATCAGTGGGTGCTGATAGTTTATTGTTGCTGCATGCCATTAAAAGAGTCATTATTATTGTAATTACTATCATTGATAGTCGGTTCATCTCTAAATCCTTTAAGGGATTGCCCTCAAAACACCCATCTTCGGTGTTTCTTAAGCTAACACCCGTGGGTCCTCACGTACTCGCATGGTCGCTCCGGCTCGCGGATTTGCGGGAGCCTAGAATCTGGGTATTTTTGAACAACCCCACAAATTGTCTATTTTTCACCAGTCCCATCATTGATAGCCGGTTCATCTCTAAATCCTTTAAATAAAAATATTAAATCATAACAATTGTTAAAAACATTGTAGCTGGCAATGCATAATACGAATATTTTCATCATTACAGAGATCACCAATGTCCTGCAGTGATACATTGTAGTCAGCTGCAATTTGATGCGCTTTTGTGCAGGATAGTTTTATTTTATCATTTTCTTTTATTTCAATATTATCCCTAATAATATGTAGTAATTTTTCTTTGTCCATGAGTAACACCCTTTCTTAGCCCTAAAATAAAACTATCTTCTGGTATACTGAATGTCACCAGAAGATAGTAATAATTTTATAATTCATTGAATTAAATTAATATTAACTCTATTAGGTGTTTTTTGTCGCATTTCTAACATATAAAAACCAATACACTAGCCCACAAAGAATAAATCCACCAACAAAGTTTCCAAGTGTTACAGTGATAATATTATTAGTCCACATGGTTCCCCAATTAAGAGATTCTAGTAACTGAGGCGTTTTTCCTGATGCTGAAACAGCCGCATTAAACCCTTTTGCAAATATTCCTGCTGGAATAAAATACATATTGGCAATACTATGCTCAAAGCCAGAGGTAACAAATGCCATAATAGGAAAGAAAATAGCCAATACTTTACCTGCGATATCTTTAGCTGCAATGGCCATCATAACTGCCAAACACACCATCCAGTTACAACACACAGCGCGGAAAAAATAGGCTAAATTATGATCCAAGCCTTGCTGCACTGAACTGACTTTTGCACTTGCAATGTTTATGGCTGTGGCACCAACTGCACCATCGAGGAGACCTGAAAATTTTGCAATGATTAATGCCAAAAATACAGAACCAATGAGATTGCCAAGATAAACAATACTCCAATTTCTCAATAATTGGCCCCATGATATTTTTTTATCAGCCAAGGCAACGCTCATTAAACAATTACCTGTCCATAGTTCTGAACCTGGAATTATCACCATCATCAGTCCTACGCTAAAAACACCACCGATGAGAAATTTCTTTAAACCAAAAAGTGCAGGTGCACCAGATACCGTCCAACCGGTTGCCACTGTAGTTGCAAGATGTGCTGCAAATCCAATAAATACGCCTGCTAATACGCCTAATAATAACAACTTTACTATTGAACCAGATGCTTTTTTCTGGCCTACACCAATCAATGCATTTGAAAGGTCCGCGGGTGCTAAAAAATTCATTTATAGTTCTCCTTATTATTTGATTTTTGTAATTTTGCAGGCACATACTTTTAATTCAGGGATTTTGGCAATTGGATCAATGACATCGTTTGTTAATTTATTCGCTGCTGCCTCTGCAAAGTGAAATGGAATGAAGACATCCCCTTTTCGTAATTTTTTGCCAGTGTCAACAACTCTAATATCAATACTTCCTCGCCGTGACGATACATTAACCATATCGCCATTTTTGACTCCCAAGGCCTCAACATCAGCAGAAGACATTTCTACATATCCGTCCTTAACATACTTGGGTAGTGATTTTGTTTTACGCGTCATGGTACCTGTATGATAATGAAACAAAATACGACCCGTCATTAATACAAAGGGATATTCGTTATCAGGCAATTCTGCAGATGGTGTATGTTCAACAGCGGAAAACAGTCCTTTTCCGCGCACAAATTTATCTTTATGTAAATATACTGTCCCCGCATGTGCTGGTGTGGGGCATGGCCATTGCAATCTTTCGCCATTTTGGATGCGGTCATATGTAATACCACCATATTGTGGCGTTACTGTATTTATTTCATCCATAATATCTTTAATCGATGCATAGTTCCAAAATTTACCCAATCCTTGCGCAAGACTCTGTATAATGCGCCAATCATCGCGTGCCTCACCAGGGTGATCAACGATGTTTGCAATGGGAAGAATTCGACGTTCAGTGTTTGTAAATGTTCCCTCTTTTTCAGCAAATGATGTGGCTGGGAATACAACATCCGCCAATTGCGCTGTTTCTGTTAAGAAAATATCCTGGCAAATAAAGAAATCCAAGGACTCAATGGCTTCCTTCACATGATTGGTATTTGGATCTGAAATTATCGGATTTTCACCCATGACATACAGCGCTTTAACATCACCTTTACATGCGGCATTCATTATTTCAACAATGGTCAAGCCTAGATCAGGAGACAATTTTGTCTTCCATGCAGCTTCAAACTTAGATTGCGCTGCATTATCAAGAACTTTTTGGTATCCAGGATACACATTGGGCAGTGCCCCCATATCGCATGCACCCTGCACATTATTTTGACCACGCAATGGATTCACACCAGAATTCTCTTTTCCAATATTGCCCGTTAGCATCGCCAAATTTGCAAGTGATTTAACATTATCAGTGCCATTGGAGTGCTGCGTAATTCCCATTGAATAAATGATACTACCTTGATTGCCTTCTGCTGTGGCGTACAATCTAGCGGCTTGTCTAATTTTTTCAGCTGGAATGCCTGTAATTTTTTCATATTTTTCAGGCTTATATGTTGCCACAATTTTCTTCATTGCCTCATAGTTTTCAGTTTGGCTATCAATAAATTCTTTATTTTCCAACCCTTCCTCTATGATGACATTCATTATTGTATTGATCCAAGCAACATCTGTGCCGCTTTTTTGGCGTAACCAAAGAGTAGCATACTTCGCTAGCTCAATTTCTCGTGGATCAACAACAATTAGTTTTGCACCATTAAACATAACTGCTCGCTTTATAAGCGTTGCAATAACTGGATGTGTTTCCGTTGTATTGGATCCTGTAACAAGAATAACCTTTGCATGTTCAACTTCTGCAATGGAATTTGTCATTGCCCCAGAACCAAGGGTTGTTGCAAGACCTGCAACAGTCGACGCATGGCATAAACGCGCGCAATGATCAACATTATTTGTGCCGATGACACTTCTAATAAATTTTTGAAATAAATAGTTTTCTTCATTGGTGCAACGTGCTGAAGACAGTCCAGCTATTGAATTTGCCCCATGTTTGGATTTAATTTCCGACAATTTTCCAGCCGCATAGCAAATCGCTTCATCCCATTCGACCTCAACTAAATTACCCTCTTTTCGAATAAGTGGTTTTTTTAGCCTATCGTCCCTTGTGATAAAATCCAGGCCAAAGCGACCCTTCACACATGTTTTACCAAAGTTTGGTCCCTGCTCCGTGCCACTAACTTTAATGATACTATCCTTAACACCCTTATCCGTATGCATTTTTTTAACCGCAATATCCAGCTGGCAACCCACGCCACAATACGGACATGTGGTGACACATGTCTTTTCAATATCTTTATTTCGAATACGCTTAACATCGCTATAAATTTGCTTTTCAGTAATTGCACCTACAGGACAAATTTGAATACATTCGCCACAGCCATCACAATCTGAATCTCTCCACTGCTTATACCCTGTACCAACGGTTGTATCGATACCTCTATTGACAAAACTTAAATGCCCTTTTCCCTGCACTTCCTTACAGGCCTTTACGCAGCGTTGGCATTGAATGCACTTTGATGCATTGTATTTTAAGACATTTGCTGAAATATCCGTATGTTTATGCAACTCTTCCCATATTGGAGGTAGCTTTCGTTCTTTTTTTCCCAAAGAATAACGAAAAGCCAGATCTTGCAGCTCGCAACTTCCGTCTTTGGTGCAGCTAATACAGTCATCATTGTGATTAGACAAGGTCATATCAAGAACCATACGCCTTACTTTTTCCAAGTCCTCGTCAAAGGCAGTAATACTCATGCCCTCTTCCACAGGAATTGTACATGATGGAAATGTATTTGGCCGACCATCAATCTTTACAACGCATAGACGGCATGCCGCTGTATGCGACACTTTTTTATTATAACAAAGGTTTGGGATCTCAATGCCATGCCGCATTGCAGCTTCAAGAATTGTTTCCCCTTTTACTGCTTGAATTGCTTCGCCATCAATTGTGATTTTTACAATATCATTCATTAGTCAATTACTCCTTGATAATAGCATTAAATTTACATGCAGCATAACATTCACCGCAGCGAATGCATTCTTTTTGATTGATAAAATGAGCGTCCTTTACCTTACCCGCAATACACTTGGTTGGGCATTTTTTGGCACAAATTGTACATCCCACGCATTTTTCACTGTCAATTGAATAGGTAAGAAGTTCGGCACATTTGCCTGCCGGACATTTTTTATCATTTACATGAGCCAAGTATTCATCTTTAAAACAGCGCATTGTTGCAAGAATCGGGTTTGGAGCTGTCATGCCCAAACCGCAAAGAGCTGTTTTCTGAATCGCATTAGACAGTTCTTCCAATATGCTTAAATCACTTTCATCGCCACGGCCCTTTGTGATTTTCTCTAGCAGTTTATACATTTGACGCCCACCCACTCGGCATGGCGTACATTTTCCACAGGATTCTTCCATTGTGAAATCTAAGAAAAATTTTGCAATATCAACCATGCAGTCATCTTCGTCCATTACAATCATTCCACCAGAACCCATCATAGAGCCAAGCTGTTTTAATGTATCATAGTCGATCGGAGTATCCAGATTGTCTGTAGTAATACAGCCACCAGAAGGGCCGCCCGTTTGGACTGCTTTAAATTTCTTTCCGTCATGAATGCCATCGCCAATATTGAAAATAATATCTTTTAGACTAGTTCCCATGGGTACTTCAATGAGGCCAACTTTATTGATCTTCCCTGCAAGGGCAAATACCTTCGTTCCTGGTGAGCCCTCTGTACCAATCGCCTTAAACCACTTGGCACCTTTACGGATAATCGTTGGAATATTTGCAAAAGTCTCAACATTATTAACAATTGTTGGCTTACCCCATAATCCCTCAACCGCTGGAAATGGCGGCTTAAATGTGGGCATTCCCCGTTTGCCTTCAATCGAATGTATTAATGCGGTTTCTTCGCCACATACAAATGCACCTGCACCATATCTAATTTCAATTGTAAAATTAAAACCAGATCCAAAGATATTAGTTCCTAAGAAACCGTATTCATTGGCTTGTGCAATCGCAATATCAAGGCGTTTAATGGCCAGTGGATATTCCGCACGAATATAAATGATACCAGTATTTGCACCAATTGCAAAACCAGTAATAGCCATTGCCTCAAGAACTGCATGTGGATCACCTTCAAGAACCGCACGATCCATAAAAGCACCGGGATCACCTTCATCCGCATTACAAATAACATATTTTTCAGCAGAGTCTTGAGCAGCGGCAAATTTCCACTTTAGCCCAGTTGGGAAACCGCCTCCACCACGGCCACGAAGACCTGACTGTTCAATCATTGAAATAACTGATTCAGGTGATTTTTCTAATAGCACAGTTCCTAATGCGTCATACCCTGCATTGGCGATATAATCATCGATTTTTTCAGGGTTGATTCGGCCGCTATTTCGTAACACAATCCGTGCTTGAATAGCACTATCTATCTTTTTTTCTTTTTCAGGAAGGTACCATGTTTTCTTAATAATATCGGCACTTTTCGCATTGTTTGCAATAATATCAGGAATTTGATCGGACGTCACATTGCCATATATAACACCCTGATTATTTTTTTTATCAAACACTTCAATCGTTGGTTCACTGTGGCAAAGCCCCATACAGCCTGTTTCAATCACCTCTATCGTTGACGATAAATTCTTTTTTGTTATTTCAGACTGGATCGCATTATTGACTGATTCTGTTCCTGCAGCCAAACCGCATGTTCCCATTGACACATAAATAACTGTATTTGCGCCGGATGAAAACGCATCATTGATCGTATTGGAATGTTGCTTTAAACTTTTCAAATCATTTATCATTATAGTATACCTCTCCATCAAAAATATAATTTACGCCTATTTTTTACTTACAATCACTAATAATATCTTTCACCATTTTATCCGTTACTTTGCCGTACACTTTATCATTCACCATAACAACAGGCGCCAAGCTACACGCACCTACACAACGTAATCCCCCGAGTGAAAATTTCAAATCATCCCTTGTTGACCCATCTTTTATCCCTAACTGATCTTCAAATTCTTTCATTACCTTATCCGCACCTTTGACAAAACACGCAGTGCCTGTACACACATTGACTTTATATTTTCCAGGAGGCGTAATTGTGAAAAAAGAGTAAAACGTAATGACTCCATTAACATCTGCAAGATATAGTTTTAATTTTTTAGCAATATATAACTGCAATTCCTCTGGTAAATACCCAAAAATATGCTGTGCCTTATGCAGACATTGAATTAAAAAACCACGATTAAATTCAATATCATCCGTTAATTCTAATGCATTCATATAGGCATTCAATTCTTCAAACTTGTCTGGGAATTTACTAAAAAGTGATTGCGATGAGCAGCAATCGGTTTTATTACAAGGCATTCGCTTCTCCTTTATAACATTTTGGCTTATTTTTGTAGAACAATCGCTTAGCTGATCTGAAGTAACTATGTCGTCTACATGCGATTTATGAGAGCTGGGTATAGCTCAGTAGAATAATTATAGTCAAGTGAATACAGCAGATTAAAACAATTTATTGGAATTAACACTTCAGTACATTAGCATTATTAATATATTATGGAGCTGCTCTCAAAATAGTTATTTGAAGCTACCCGTTGACAGCCTTATCATTACTCATCTGCATGTCCTTTAGGTATTATTGCAGCCTGGCCCGGAAAATGAACTTCTGCCGCCGGAGATAGGTGTAATGCTTATCTGTGTACTGATTCTTTCCTTCAATGCAGGTACATGGGAGATAATTCCAATCAGCTTACCGTCCTCCTGAAGCCCGGATAATGTGTCAAGCGCGGTTTCAAGAGCGTCTTCATCCAAGGTACCGAAGCCTTCATCTAGAAACAACGAATCCACACGTACGTTGCGACTTGCCATTTTGGAAAGTCCCAATGCCAATGTAAGACTGACAATGAAACTTTCTCCACCGGACAGATTCTTGGTCGATCTAATTTCACCGGCCTGATAATTATCAACAACATTTAATTCCAAAGGCTGCTTATCATCACGAATAAGCAGGTAACGGTCGGTCATCTTTTTCAGCTGACGATTGGCATGTGACACCATCAAATCAAAGGTCAATCCTTGAGCAAAATTGCGGTATTTTTTGCCGTCTGCAGAACCGATCAGAACATGCAGTTTTTCGAAACGTGTGCATTCTTTTTTCTGAGCTTTAATGACGGTTTGTTTTTCCTTTACCCGCTCTATCGCAGATGTATTCCCACTCAATTTGTATTTGAGACCAACAATGTCATCACACAGCTCTTTTAGAGATTCTTCATATTCCTTGAATTGCAATTCCAAGTCCGTAAGGGATTTATCTGTAACCTTATGTTCTATCTCAGTGGCCAAACGCATTTCACGGTCTTTTTGTCTGGCCTTAAGCTCAGTTCCCGCATTATCCAATTCCTTTGACCGGAAGGATAAAGATTCCCGTTCTTCATTGGTCAGCCTGGCCTCGAGAAACAATTTCTCATCTGCAAAGCCTGCCGGATTCAGAGCTACCGAAAAATCAGTTTCCGCTTTATTCAGTTCAGGCGTTCTTTGCAGGATGCGCTTCTTCAGGGATTCAACTTGGGTTTTCGCCGTTGTCAGTTTCTGCTGCAGCTCGGCGTTCAGGTCTCTTGCTTTCTTCTCTGCCTTCTCGGCTTCGGCAATAGCTTTGCTCAGCCGGCCGTCTTCTTCATCAGGCTTTTTGTCGCCATACAATTGCTTTCGCTCATCTGTCCCGTCGGTCAGCTCCTTTTTGAGTCGTTCTAGATTTCCCTGTTTCTCAGTCAGAGCCTTAGCCTGCGTATCAATCACGGCATCCAGACCCTTCACCTCGCTATCGATGGCGGCAATCTGTTTTTCAATGTCAGTCTTTAATTTTACCTGTCCCTGCCATGCCTTCAGCCTTGATTTGAGGGATTCAAGCAGCGCCTCGACTTCTGTCTCCGGTATTTCAGTGATACCAAGTGGCTGAAGTTTTCCAGAAACAGCCAGCTTGAGTTCATTAAAGCCGGTCCGAAGTTTTGTGAGAGCATCTTTCAATTCCGTAAGGGTCTTTTCAGTGGCCTTTTTGTCATTGGCCGCTTCGGTTTCCAGCTTCTCGCTGTCATTCAGGTTTTTACGAGCAGCGGTTTCCGCCTGTTCAAGTTTTTTGATGATGGCTTCCTGTTCGTCTGCCTTGTCTATCAGCTTGGTCAGCGATTCGATCTTTTGCTCTATTTCATCGGGAACCGGAATATTGCCCTCGGCAAAGGGATGCTCGGTCGAGCCACAAAGAGGACACGGTTTGCCGTCTTCCAGCTTTGTCCGGTGGTCTTCAAGCTCCTCGACTTTCCTGATAAAAACCATTTCACGAAGAAGGGTTTCCTTCTCAGTACGATATTCTCGGAGCAGTTTGTCACCCAGCAATTCGCTCAGGGCATCCTTGCCTTGCTGAAGATTTTTACCGGCGGTCTCCAGCTTCTGTTTTTTGAGGGTACACTGTTTGGTGGCTTTCTCCAGTTTCTTTGTGGCATCTGTTACGGCCGTATCGGCTTTTTCGAGATCGGCTTCTTTCTGCGTGGCTTCCTGTTGTTTGGCGAGCAGGTTACCGAATTGTTCTTCAACACCGGCAAGTTCACTAATCAGCCACTCATCCCGTGTATTCTCTCTGAGGTACTGCTCTGCAGCCTCCAGCATTTTCTCTGTGGAAGTTCGTTTTCCATGTTCCTTCACCCGGGTCTGCTTGTCGGTCTCAATCTTTGCAGCTTCCTTGGTACAGATATCAGCGCCTTCTGATACTGCCTTTGTCTGTTCCGCAATCATTTGATCAAGCAACCGGATTTTCTGGATCAACGGGCCTGCCGTTTTCAGTTCCTCTTTGGCTTTTTTGGTGAACTGTTCAGCAGATTTGAGAGCCTCAGTTTGTGTGTTTGCTAATGTTTCCAGTTCAGGAAGTGCGGCTTCATCCGTTTTAAAAGCAGCCTGATCATCTGACTGCTGTGTTCGAATGGCTGTGAGCATTGCATACGATCCATCCAGTGACGCGGCCTTTGTGGCCTGTTCAAGTTTGGCTCGTTCCGGTTTGAACGCCTTGTTATCGACCTTCAGTTTGGCGGCCTCATCCGTAAGGCAGAGGATCTCCTTTTGCAGACCCTCAATGATGGTCAGCCATGTGATGGCTTTGCCTGTTTCGGTCGATTTACCGGCAAGCTCAGTCTCTTGTTTCTGCTTGGTCGCAAGATCACCTTGAATTTCCTTTTCCTGTTCCGGCTCCAAAACTGAGATACCCGATATTTCCGCCTGCAGTAGATTCAGTGTTTTACGCTCATCACTCTGACGCTCATGGACACAACGTGATATTGCCGAATAAATCTCTGTGCCGGTGATCTGTTCCAAAATTTTTGACTTTTGCTCTGCATCTGCCTTCAAAAAAGTATCAAAACCACCTTGAGCCAGCAGGATGGATCGGGTAAATCTCTCAAAATCCATTCCTGTTTTTTCTTCGATAACACCTGCGACTAGACTCTTTTTTGTTTCAATCGGTTTGCCTGTATTGGCATCTGCAATCTGATGTTCCTGATCCTGTAAATTGCCGTCAGCCTTCTTTCGAGCACGTCGCTGCTCCCAGTGGCAACGAAAGCGGCCAAACTGGGATTCAAACAACACCTCGGCATAGCACTCACCGGTCTGGCGGGACATAATCTCATTTCCGCTCTTGGTGATTTTACCGAGACGAGGTGTCGCACCATACAATGCCAAACAAATAGCATCGAGAATGGTCGATTTACCCGCACCGGTTGGACCGGTCAGCGCAAAGATTCCATTGGATACATATTCGGGAACAGTAAAATCAATGACCCATTCACCATAGAGTGAATTGAGATTTTTAAATCGAAGCTCAAGTATTTTCATGAGCTCAAAACCACAGATGAATACGAATAAGTGCAGACATTTTTAAACAATCCCACAACCGGATTTTTCAGGAACTCATCGTCCAGCAGAAATCCATTTTTGGTGAACTCCGCCAAATTCTGCGTCGCCCAAATGCAAAAGCGGGCAGCAACATGACTCTTTACCCGATAGCCAACAGAAATAATCATGTCCAGATTATAAAAATCCACCATGCGGGTAACCCGTCGTTTGCCCTCCTGGCAAATTGTTAAGAACTTCTTAATAGTTGCTTCCGGTGTCAGCTCATGCTCGTCATAAATATTGCGAATATGCATGTTGATATTTGTAACTGAAGTCTGAAAAAGTTCAGCGATGAGTTGCTGGGTCAACCAGACCGTTTCGCTCTCCAAGCGTACCTCAAGTTTTACCTGACCGTCATCCGATTGATATACCAATATTTGACCTTTTGAGGAGTCCATTTCATTGAGTTTCTTTTTATTCAGCATTTTTGTCCGCCTCCATCAAATCCGTGAGCACTTCATTATATGACACCATTAATTCCTCCCGGTCGTCATCCGGCACATCAAAGGCATCCAGACAGCGGGTAAAAACATCTCCCGCATCCAGAGCATCAAGGGTATCATCTTCAGCAATTGTACTGATTACCCGGTCCATCACGCGCCTGTTTTTAATCCGGCGAATTTCCATGCATGAATCAGCCAAAGCGTCATCGAGTATCTCCCGAAGATTGCCAATAATATCATTGCCGGTATATTCAATCTCAAGCCATGCACGACTTTCTTCTTTTTTCAAATCGTCCAGTTTTATATGAATATCATCCAGAGTGCCCACAATGCGGACCAATTGCTGAAAACACGGCACCGTAACTTCCTGAATATTTGGAGTAATGCTGTTAAACTCTATCAGAATAACCTTCTTTTCCTGAGTCGCTTCGCCATAACCCATCGGTATGGGGGATCCTGAGTAGCGAATGTGTTCTGTACGGCCAACAGCTTGCGGAACGTGCAGATGCCCAAGCGCTAAATAATCGATTGATGCAGGAAACACATTTTCATCAATATGAGCCAATGAACCGACATAAAGTTCCCGGACACCATCGCCAGGAGCGGTTTTGCTGCCTGCTGTAAATAAATGTCCCATGGCAATTATCGGAATATGTTTATCCGCAGATTTTGCAGATGCTCGCAGATTATTTCTTTTTTCTTCTGCTATCGAAACGACATCTGAATAGTGTTTTTTGATGCTTTCCACGAGTTTCCGGTTCTTATCATCTATCGTCTCTCCGGGTTCGACAGTCCGTATGTCCTTATCACGCAGATACGGTATTGCACAGACAATTAATTCAGGCTGTTCATTTTTGTGAAGAACGATCACTTCATCTTCCAGAGACTCAGTCATAGCACCGACCACATGTACATTTAGCGCTCGCAGTAATTCCTTGGGAGCATTTAGAAATGACGGTGAATCATGATTCCCGGCAATGATCACAATATGACGACAGCAAGATGCCGCAACCCGGCAGAGGAAGCGATAGTAGAGTTCCTGCGCCCGGTTACTGGGCGTGCTAGTATCAAATACGTCACCTGCCACAATAAGGGCATCGATTTGTTCATTTTCGATGGTTTGGGCCAGCCAATCCAAAAACGCCGCAAACTCCTCATAGCGTTTCCGTCCGTAAAGGGATCGACCCAAATGCCAGTCTGAGGTGTGAAGGATTTTCATTGCGGCTCCTCGGCTGTTACTGGCATTTTCATAAGATATTCTTCATTTACACCAATGCTTTTAAGTAAGGCCGAATACTGGTCGGAATCGTTCTTTTCTATTTTTTTCAGAATGGATTTTGCCGCTATCAGCATCTCCGGAACTTCCATAGGTGTCGCTCCCCGTTCGAAGATTCCAGCCAAATGAGAATATTCGTTATTGATCCTATCAGTTAGAACAGCAGGAACTTTTTCATCTCCAAAGAAACTGTAAAGAGTCTCTTCGTTCATTCCCTGATTTGGATATTTGTAGTACAAATAAATTTCAAAAAACTTTCGGGTATTATTTCCAAAGTTATAGAAGGTTGTATAGTTTTTATCGTCGACTTTTTCAATTGAGGCACATTTATAAATCTGATGGAACAGATAGTTAAATTCAGTTACATATTTTTTCAAATAGTCTGGCATCAAAGAAACAGAGCTTTTTTGGTCAGCTCGATTGATAATGAAATACTGGAATTTATTATCTTTAGGCCTGGGTAACCTTTTGAGATATTTAAGAAATTCTAAATTGTGTGTGGAAATAAACAATTGCTTGAAACAAACTCGTTCTTTTTGCTCTCCATCTTCTATATATTTTTCCAGAGCGACAATTGCAGTATTAATCAGACTGTAAACAAAGAAGATATGATTTGCATCCAAGCTAGAGACAGGATCGTCAATCCAGATGATCGGCTGATTGCCTTTAGTTTCTATATCCTTAAGTTTTGCCATGAAATAGCAAAAAGCAATTAGACTGCATTCTCCTTCACTCAAGTGGAACGCCTTCTTGTTGTTTCGGGTTACTTCAAATCGACATCCTGAAGATTCGTCCCCGGATATTTCTTCAATAGCTTTCAGAGAAAGAAATTGGTGTCCAAAAAAGTTATTCAAATAATCATTCACTCGGTCAGCACCTTTGCTTTCATCTTTCAACTGAGCCTTCAGATCACTGATTTCTGCCCGTTTGGTATCGACGTTTTCTTTTTCGGTATTTTTTAGTTCCTCCGCTTTGTTCATTTCATCTTTCAACGCATCAATAGATTTACATTCATCAGCGTATTTTATGTCAATGATGAACGTATAAACCTCATGAAGTCGGAGAGCTAAACGGGCCTTTGATTGATCAGCACTTAATGATTCTGTAAATTTATTTGATTTCCTTCTAAGTTTCTCAAATGAATTTCTAACTGCATTCAGATCATCTTCTACAAAAGTCGGCTTAGCAAATGAGAGAGAAGTGAAAATATTTTCTTTTCGTTTTTCAAGCTGGTCCTTTATGGATTCCAGACTTGCACAATAGGAATCAGAGTGATGTGAAAGCTGTTTTACCAATGCATCCAGATCTTGGATAAAATTGGAATAAAAATCTGAATTATTGATTTTTAGCAGATTGGGAACTCGTGCTTTTTCTTTTTCAATAAATGTAATCACATTATCTAGATCAGTCTGAAGTTTTTCAGACTCTTTATTAAAGTGTTTATCCAACTTTCCCCATAGATCAGCTGGGAGATCGTTACCACAAAATGCACATTTATGCCTTTTGTCCTTATGATATTTTTGGCCAGTACGTACCCATGTTGCCAACGCGACATCGTTTAGTAAATCCTGAATAGGCTCAGACACTTGTATTTTTTTTTCGATTAACTCTTTGGCTTTGGAGACTATCGTTGAATATTTAAGTTCAAAAGATGCAGATTCCGTGATTTCTTTTTTAGATTCTTCTTTGAGCAGATCATGATATTTCCTCACCTGTTCATCAGTAAGTGGGGAATAAGTGTCTTTAGTAACAGTATTGATATCTTTTTTTATTTTGATTACGTTGTAGTTGGCATTACCAAACACTTTATTGTGCTTAATGCCTGTGCCTGCCTTATTTGCTTTATCACGCAGCTTCTCGTTTAATTCTGTGGATTTATCGTCATAGGATTTTTGAACATTATTGAATTGTTTTTCAGCATCAAGAAACTTTCCGACTAAACCCGTTTTTTCATTTTCACTCCCAAGTTCTGTTTCATACTTTTTAATCTTATCTTCAAGTTTGGCATTATCTTCGCCCAGGATTGCAAACGATTTTATTGTCTGTTCATCATCAACGATAAAACGAAGATTGTCTTTTACAAAATCTTCATTGAAGACTCGAATCACTTGACCATGCTCGGTCAAAGAATTCTGTGTGATTTTACTGCCAGAATCAAAACTCAACTGAAATTGCGGGGAATCATATTTGTCTGAAATCAAGCCAGTTTCGAGGGCTCTGAAGATTCGAGACAAGGTCGTTTTACCAGAATAGTTGCGCCCGTATAAAATATTAATCATTTCAAACTTAGCAATGTTATTGCCATCATCCCTGACGGACGAATCCCAACTGAAGTCCTGAAACACCGCCATATTTTTTATCGAATCAATTTTCTTTATCTTGCCATTCATCAACAACTCCCTCCAGGAGGTAAAATCTGACTGACCTGCTCACCTGCATTACTCGACATCATGGACGTTTTGATGGTAGATCTATCTTAAATGTTATCTGTAACTGGACTTGTTTTGGACCCTGTCCAAAGAAAACAGAGAATGAATACAAGGGGAATAGAAAAACCGCCATCCCCAAGATTGACCCTTAAGGAAGCGGTATATTTTCCTTCAAATGGTGGAGCAGAGGGGAATCGAACCCCTGACCTCTTGAATGCCATTCAAGCGCTCTCCCAACTGAGCTACAGCCCCAAGGTGAATTAGCTAAATATTTTAACCCAACATACTTGTCAAGCAGCTTTTTAGATTTCAGTATTAGACATTGAACCCTCGCCATGCCTGGCACCGATTGGTGACAAAACACCTCATCTCATGAAAAACTAAGTGATAATATCGATCAATACAGCCCATAACATACAATAAATTGGCCTATAATTTGCATATTACCATATTTGGAGGGTTATTATGACCACATCAACTCATCGATTATTCATATTAATGATTACCTGTCTGCTATTTTATGGG
>CAYZSU010000026.1:0-30466 GCA_964480565.1 uncultured Myxococcales bacterium
GTATACCACATTATTAAAATTATTACCCGTCAATTCATTGAAATCGGTGCACTAGGGCATTTACACAAAAGAATTGACACACCCGATGAAATCCAGTGATTCCCCGAAAATCCAATAGTAACAAGGCTAATCCTGAATTTGATTCTCATCTCTACAAGCAGCGTCATTTAGTAGAGAATATATTTGCTAGGCTCAAACACTTTCGCAGTATTGCCATGAGATTTGAAAAACTTGCTCGAAATTTTAGAGCGATTGTTTACTTGGCGTGTTCTATCATCTGGATGAAGCTCTTATGAAGACACGCCCAATATAATGATTGGGCTGAAAATCATTTATAGTATGATTTTGCAGTATTTTTGCCATGGACAGCGCATGTATTTTTGGTTATGACGAGCTCTCATTATGAAGGAGGAGTCATGTATTATCGATGGTTAGTTGTTATTTTACTAATAAATTTGTGTGCGTGTGCCGCGGATAATGATATTTTTCCGGATATTAGCGATAATATTGCCAGTCCGTCGGATATATCCATTTCTGGAAATCGCATGTATGTGGTGAATTCCAATGCAGAAGTGAAATATGATTGGAAAATGGGTAATTTTCAGGTCTATGATATTACGGATCCACTATCTCCAGTGCTTATTAAAAACACGGAGACCAGTAGTTTCTCTGGGCAAATTTATCTGGATACAATTGGCGATCAGGCTTTTGTGCCCAATCGTTTTTCAGAGGATGACACCCAAGAATCAGACACCCTGTATACATTTTCCATTGATGAGAGCAATGCCGATGATTTTGCGTCGTATACGGAATCAGATATTGGTTTGGATGCCTTTGCGATTGCGTGTTGTTACCCGGATAATCAGGCTTGGGTAAGTACGAGTTTGAGTGAGGTTCACTATTTTAATTTGGAGACACCTGCTCAAACGCAATCCATGAGTTTATTGGTTAACTTGGATGATGGCAGTGAAATTGTGAATGCTGCGACCTATCATATGGTGCTAAATGGGAATCAGCTATTTGCGTCACGTTATTATGGTGGTGTATTGATTGCGAATTTAGATGATGCGGGCCAAGAGGGTGTTGTGCCAGTGGATTATTTTATTGAGGATATTGGGGCGCCACGCGGTATTGCTTATGAGGTGGGCACTGAGAAAGTGGAAAATGAGGACGTTGAGATAAAGAAAATCTATGTGCTTGGCGAAGGTACGGAAGATGGGACCTATAAACGCTATATTGCGATATTAAATGTTACTGAGCTTACACCCTTAGCAGATAATACCACTGCTCAACGTTTGGATAAGGACGATGATTCATTATTGATCAAGCTTATTGAGGTGGGAACCAATCCTCAGGAAATTTTGCTGACAGATGATTATATTTTTGTGAGCAATATGGACGATAATACTGTATCCGTAGTAAATAAAACGAGCTATGCGATTGCCGCTACAATTGATGTCGGGGATTCACCGTATGCTTTGGCATTATACGAGGATGCAGGTGTGGATACATATGTGTATGTGGGCAATTTGGTAGATAATTCGATTTCTATTATTGATATTGATTCTTTGGCAGTTGTGAAAACAGTAATGGATGATGGAACGATTGAATAGTTATTTTGAACTATTCCTAAGGGTATTTCCATAATAACCACATCGTATAACTTTTATTGACAGGTGAACGGACATATGATTCGTTACACGACGCAGCAGGTAATGTGGGCCTGTTGAAAAATAAGTATTTGAAGGGGATTATCCTTGAAATGCATGTTTTAAGTAATTCCTTTGGGGTAAAAAATAAATTAGGCAAATAATGGTGGCATAATCATGCGCATTAAATCATTAGAATTAAGTGGATTTAAGTCATTTGTTGATCGCACTGTGATTAATTTCGAAGATGGTATTACCGGTGTGGTCGGTCCAAATGGTTGTGGAAAGTCCAATATCGTGGATGCGATTCGCTGGGTGATGGGTGAAATGAGCGCCAAGCATTTGCGCGGTTCTGCTATGGAAGATGTGATCTTTAATGGCTGCGATACGCGTCAAGCAGTGGGCATGGCCCAAGTGTTTTTAACATTTGATAATAGCGATGGCCGCGCACCGGTGGAGTATGCCCAATATAGTGAAATTCAAGTGGGTCGTCGATTGTATCGTTCTGGCGAAAGTGAATACTTTATTAATAAAACACCCTGTCGCTTAAAAGATATTGTGGAATTATTTTTAGGTACAGGCGTTGGTGTCAAAGCCTATTCAATTGTTGAACAAGGCATGGTGGGCAACATTGTATCGTCTAAGCCAGATGATCGCCGCATGTTAGTGGAAGAGGCCGCAGGTATTTCTAAGTTTAAATCCAGAAAAGAAGCTGCACTTCGTAAGATGGAATCCACCAGGCAAAACTTATCGCGACTCACAGATGTATTATCAGAGCTAACTCGCCAAATGAACTCATTGCACCGTCAAGCCAAAAAAGCAGAGCGGTTTACACGATTAAACGATGAATTAAAAGAGCGGGAATTACAATTAAGCGCGCATAAATTTCGTGGAATCAATGCCAAGTTGCAGGAATTAACGAGTACTCATGAGGCGCTTCATGAAAAGGAAGTGAGCTCGTCCAGTGAGCTTACTCAATCAGAAGCGGATATTGAAACATTGCGTTTGGAAATGGCAGACGCAGAGCGCCATTTAGATGGTGTATCCCAAGATTTGTATCGTTTACAAAATGAAATTAAATTAAATGAAGCTGAAATTAATCATAAAAAACAAGAAAGCAAATCATTGCGCGATCAAAATCAGCGCTATGGCGGAGAACATGCTGAATTAAGTGCTTCCATTGCGGAATTGGATGATCGTATTTCTCAGACCAATACCCAGTTGGTGAAAGCGGATTTGCAGCTGGCAGGATCATCTGAAATGGCAGAAACATTAGAAGATAGTGTGATAACAGCCAAGCATAACTATGAAGAGATGCAAACAGAATTTGATGAATTAAATCACCAACTAATCAATGATAGCCGTGAAGTTGCCAATCACACGTCGGCATTGGAGCAAATGCAACGCCGGCATATTGAACTCAGTGGACGTATTGCCAAGAATCAAACGGAAATTGATGGTATTGATGATCGGCAAAAAGTAATACAAGAGGATTTAGATAATAAAACATCGCATAGTGATGCAATGCAGGCGAATAAATTGCGTTTGACCGACGAGTATGAGAGCTCATTGACTTCATTAAATGAGAGCAAGCAGATGCAAGAAGATCTGCAACATTGTGTACATGATTTGCGTCATCAGCTAGCACAGGTAAAGTCGCGTTTGGATAGTATTTCTGAAATTCGAAAAAATTTAGAAGGATATCGCGATGGTGTGCGGTCCGTATTATCGCGGACTCAACATGCGGATAATGATTTAGCGGGTATTATGGGAACTGTGGGTGAATTGTTTGAAACAGATGAACAGTATGAACCTGCATTGGGTGCGGTGCTAGGTGAAAAACTTCAATATATTGTAGTGAAGTCGCATGATGATGGTGCAAGTGCCATTGATTATTTACAATCTGTGGGCTCAGGACGTAGTTCATTTATTCCCATGTCTGTAAAAACTGCAGAAAATGAAAATGCATCAATGGATATTGCTGTGCAAGATGGTGTGATCGGTGATATGCAGTCATTGGTGCGTTTTAGCGATGATTATAAGCGGGTTTGTCAATATTTATTGAAGGATGTAGTATTGGTATCTGATTTACCCAAGGCCCTTGATCTATGGGCAGGGACACATGGCAGCCATACTTTTGTAACCACTGATGGCTGTGTGATTGATCCATCCGGCGTCATTACAGGTGGTGCAAAGGATAATGTAGATGCACAGCTTGTGGCACAAAAGCGTAAATCCAGAGAGTTGGAAGAACGTTTAATACAATTAAATAGTCAATTAGCGGAAAATGAAACAAAATATAAAGAGTGCCGTGAAAAGGTAGTATCCTTGGATGTGCATGTGGAGCAATTAAAACGAGATCTGCATAATGAGGAATTAAAGCGCTTAGGCGATGATCGAGATATTTCGCGCTTGCGCGATGAAGTAGCACGTTATGATGGGGAACGCGATAAACTTGCAATAGAAATTTCTGGGTTAAGTGAGGACTTGCATGACTTGGAAAAAGATCAGGACATGCGACAAACAGCACTTCAAGAATATGATACATCGCATGGTGAGGCACAGTTGAGCCTGGCTGATTTTCGCGAGCGATTGGAAACAGCAAATGCAGCCTACCGAGCCAAAGAAAAAGAGTTCATAGAGTTTAATGTGGAGGTCTCGCAAGCCAAGGAACGTGCAGCGCGTATTACGGATGACATTGATCGATTGATGAAAGACCGTATTCAAGCGCGTTTGGGCATTGAAAAGCGATTGACCGATATGAGCCAATCCAATCAACGGTTAGTCATTATTGAGCGAGAGATTGAATCAATACGAAACGATATGACTTTGGCAATACAAGCGACCAGTGGATTGGAAGACTCAAAACATAAATTGCAGGCCAATTACGATATGAGTAATCAATCGGTGCGAGAATTGGAACTTTGTATTAGGGATTTGCGAAAAACCCATGATACAGCGCTTAGCCAGTATCATGCATTGGATATGGATCTCATGCAGGAAAAAAATAAATGCGATCACCTGTGCGATGCAATTCGTGAGCGATATCATTTGGAATTAGCTGACATTGAAAAAGAATATGTATTGGATGACTGCGATGTCGATGCAGAGGAAGACAGCGTTAAAGCGTTAAAAGCCAAGTTGGAGAAAATTGGATCAGTGAATGTCGATGCCATTCATGAATATAAGGAATTAAATGAGCGACATGAATTTTTATCGCATCAGCATCAGGATTTGGAAAGTTCATTGGAGAACTTAACCAAGGCCATTAATAAAATCAATCGGACCAGTCGTTTGCGGTTTAAACGTGCATTTGAGGCCGTGAATTTACAATTTCAAGAATTATTCCCTCGAATGTTTAAAGGCGGTAAAGCGCGGCTAGAGTTAACGGATGAGGAAAATGTGCTGGAGTCAGGCGTTGAGATTATTGCCCAGCCGCCTGGGAAGAAATTACAATCAATTTCATTATTGTCCGGTGGTGAAAAAGCATTGACTGCAGTGGCGCTTATTTTCTCGATATTCTTGATTAAGCCATCACCATTTTGCTTGCTTGATGAGGTGGATGCACCGCTTGATGATGCCAATGTGGATCGGTTTAACGATCTTATCCGGTCGATGACCGGTCATTCTCAATTTATTTTGATTACACATAATAAACGTACCATGGAACTATCGGATTTATTATATGGTGTGACCATGGAAGAATCCGGGGTGTCCAAGTTAGTGTCTGTGCGTTTGGGACAAGAAAAGGATCCTTCGGATGTGCAAGCAGATGTGGCATAATGGTTGTCATTTCGCGTACTGCAATGCTTGTCATCCCGGACGTGATCCGGGATCTAGGAAAAGATTGTTATTTCATGTACTGTAAACGATTATCATTTTGCGTACTGCAATGCTTGTCATCCCGGACGTGATCCGGGATCTAGGAAAAGATTGTTATTTCATGTACTGTAAACGATTATCATTTTGCGTACTGCAATGCTTGTCATCCCGGACGTGATCCGGGATCTAGGAAAAGATTGTTATTGTTAGTTTGTCAGGCCTGTATTGAATGAGAATAACTGATAAAAAGAGGTTAACGAATGTGTCTATGTGAAAATATGTATGTATCTGAAACAATGCAATGGCTGCTTTTAGGAGCGGCTATTTTATTATTTATTGTGTTTAAATATGTGCGCCGTGGTCGTGGATCCACACGACCTGAGCATCAAAAATCGCTTACGTTGGGATTGTCCAGTACACGTGAGCGGCTTGCATTGGGTTTGAAAAAAATAGTGGGTATTCCGCATATATCGCCGGAATTTTGGAAAGAGCTGGAAGGATTATTGATTCAATCAGATATTGGCATTCCAGTAACGCAGCAGCTCATGAAAAAAGTATCGGATATGAATTCAACTAGCGAAGTATACGATGCATTAAAAATGCATCTAACTGATATTTTTCCAGACAATAGTGTGGTTCATGCGGAATTGCCACATGTGATATTGATTGTTGGTGTGAATGGTGTGGGAAAAACAACAACCATTGCGAAGCTAGCCAAACAATATATAGATCAAAATAAACGCGTATTATTGGTGGCCGGCGATACATTTCGTGCGGCAGCCATTGATCAGCTAAAGGTATGGGCGGATCGATTGGGATGCGATATTGTATCTCAATTGCCAGGCGCTGACAGTGCATCCGTGGCATTTGATGGTGTGCAAAAAGGTATTGCGAAAAAATATGATATTGTATTGATTGATACTGCAGGACGGCTCCATACAAAGGATAACTTAATGGATGAGCTGGCCAAGGTAAGTCGTGTGATTGCGAAGGCTATGCCAAGTGCACCACATGAACGGTTATTGGTATTGGATGCCACAGTGGGATCTAATGGATTAAATCAAGCCAAAAAATTTCATGAGATGGTTGGACTGACAGGTGCAATTATTACAAAGCTAGACGGGACAGCCAAGGGTGGTATTGTATTTGCCATTTCAGGGGAGTTGAAAATTCCAATCACCCATATCGGTATTGGCGAAAGTATGATGGATCTTCGGCCATTTCATGCATGTGATTTTGTGGATGCAATAGTGGGTGAATGTTAAGTGAACTGTTTTTAAAATGCTTTGTTTGACATTGAGAGTGCTATGGATGCACCAGCATGTAAAACATTTTCTAAATTTTCAAAATTCATTTAAGAATCCACTAAATACGTATGAATAGGCAAAAAAAGAAATTAAGTCTCTAATGCCATACATCTTTTGTCATCGTCGGACTTGATCCGATGATCCATGAAATGACTGTAAACACTGGGTTGTCGGGTCAAACCCGATAATGACAGACATTTAGGTGTTCAATTGAGGACACGTCCTAATATCCTAATCAGAAATTTGCAGCTGTCTTATCCAAGCTATTATATGTATTTCTTTGATCTCTTTTATTGGGATTAGTTTAGGAGGTTGTAGCGGGTTAATTGGATTGAGTAAAATTAATTCTTTATCATCATCGCTTAAGTACTCTGCTATTAGCACTTTTTTTGATTGAAGTTGTACGACAGTGTAATCACCAATAGTTAACTTTCTATTTGTAACACAATAGAGAATATGTCCTTTTTTTATAAAAGGCTCCATTGTTGTGTCATCAATATGTATTGCATAGGAGTGATTATCTTTTAAATCGTTTGGTATTAGTATTTCTTTATTCCATTCATGTGGAACATTGCCATCTATATTAAAAAATTTCCCCTTATTAATTTCAGTAAGTTTAACAATCGGAATAAATGGCTTATTTATAATCCCTTTATTTTCTTGAATGATGGTGTTTTTTACTGGTTCAGAATCTTGCATTGCTGCATTTATTGCCTCTTTAGACATTAATAGAAAAATAGAACTTTTTAAATCTAAAACTTTTGCAATAGATTCAAGTTTTTCAATTCCTATGTTCTCTACTTTGTCATTCTCAATGCGATTCATGTAATCATTACTAATGTTGGCAAGTCGAGCTAGCATGCTCTGTGAAATCCCTTGCTTCATTCGATAATATTGAATTCTTTTTCCAATGCTCATAATTTATATACGTATACAATAGTTGATAAAAAATAAATAAGTGTATAAACGTATTTTCCTGTTTACAAGATACGGGAGGTCGTTTATATACGTACGTATGAAAGCGACAAGTTGTAAGGTGAGTTATATATGAAAAGATCTTTACTTTATAATATTTTTAAAAAAGAAAAAACAAACTATCTCTTTGATGGTAGAACTTATGCAATTATTGAAATTGATGATTTGCATAAAGATGTATTAGACAATTGGAATAATAGTAAAAAAGAAATTATATCAAAATTGCAGCCAAACTATCAAGTTGATGACATAATAACTACCCATAATAATATTTCTGAATTTATCAACCAAGGGATTATATCAACTAATGATGATTTGTATATTGAAGCTCCATTATTCAATAAAGTTATTCTTACTCTGACAGATAAATGCAATTTGTCGTGCAAATACTGTTTTGAAAGTAAAGATGATTTGCCAGACTTGCCTCTTGCACGAAAAACTTCAAATATGAGTAAAAAAATTGCATTAAGCAGTTTAGATTATCTCTTTAAATACAGTCAATTAAATGAGCTCACTATTCAATTCTATGGTGGAGAACCTCTATTAAACTTTTCAGTATTGAAATATGCTACTGAAGAAGCTGAAATTCTGAAAAAGAAGCATAAAAAAGATATTAGATACTATATAATTACAAATGGTACTTTAATAAATGAAGAAATAGCTTCTTTTTTTGCTAAATATAATTTTTCGGTTCAAGTGAGTATGGATGGAAATAAGACCACACATGATGAAAATAGAATATTTTGCAATGGAAAGGGGAGTTATGATTGCACTTATAACGGTCTAACCTTGTTAAAGAAATTTAAAGTTAACTATAATATTATGTCTGTTGTAACAAAAACTCTACTTGAGAACAGTAATAGTTGGATTCGAAATATAAAAAAACTTAGCAATAATTCTTTTGCTTTTTGTTCTGCTACCACTTCTAATAAAAATATATGCATTGCGAATTCACAATTTAAACTTTTTAAAAAAATATATAAAAATTATTTAGAAGACGAAACTGAAAACTACACTAGAGTAAATAAATCTTTCTACAAAGTACATAAGGCTGTTAATCAAATTAATAATGGAAATCATTATTATTTTGGATGTGGCGCAGGCCTAAATGAAGTAACGATCGCTCCGGAAGGAAATATTTTTCTATGTGAAAGAATGGAAGGTAATACTAAAGTTTCCGTTGAGGATGATGAGGATATTTTTGATCTCTGGCATGCATATGCTCGAAATGTACTGAATGAAAAATGTTCTTTTTGCTGGGTGAAATATTTATGCGGGGGAGGTTGTGCTCATGCATTTTCTGTATGTAAGAAAACTTTCTATGAATTTGATTGTGAAAAAATAAAATTAGAAGTTGAAACTGCAATTAATTACTTAATAAACGAGCAAAATAGAATTAACAGTTTAAAAAATTGAAAACTAATTGAGAATATTATGAATTATACAATAGCAATATATGGGGCTACAAGTGGTTTGGGTTGGGAACTAGCTAAAGAGTTTTATAGAGTTGGTTGGAATATTTGTTGTTTTGGGAGAAGAGCTCAAAGACTGATGGGACTAAAATCTGCTTTTTGCTATGATAGTCCTAAAAAATGTCATTTAACAGTTGGTGATATTACTAAAAAAGATTCTATAGGGAGCTTTATAGAATCTTCTGTATCTAAATATAAAACAATTGACCTTAATATTATTTGTAGCGCTTTATATAGTGGATCAAGTAACAAGGATCATGAATCTAATTGGCGGCAAGTAATGGAAACTAACTTTTGGGGTACTTATAATGTAATTGAAAAAACAAAGGACGTGCTAAAAAAGGGAAATAAATCTGTTATGATAGCAATAACCTCATCTTTAGCAAAACAAACAATTAAAGGTAGTGGCCCTTATTCAACATCTAAGGTAGCAATGGAATGCTTACTCCAATCTTCGAAAGTAGATTATAGTAATACTAATTTTATATTTGATGTTGTTGAGGTTCCTTCTTTTAGATCTGAAATGAATTTTCATAGTGATGTTTCTGCTGAACATGTTGCCAAGAATGTTTCCGAGCA
Source organism: uncultured Myxococcales bacterium (assembly GCA_964480565.1). Classification (GTDB taxonomy): domain Bacteria; phylum UBA10199; class UBA10199; order 2-02-FULL-44-16; family JAAZCA01; genus CAYZSU01. Next base: position 9,805 of record CAYZSU010000026.1, read on the forward strand.
GATTATCGGTAAATACTTTTAAATTAGAAAAGGAGATTGTATGAAAATCAATTCAAAAGAAAATCATGTGATTGAGAAGGGAATTGAAAATGCAGGGAAGTTTGAAAAAAGTGGTGAAAAAAAAGGAATACCAACTAATCAAGTTAAATCGCAAAATTTTTTAAAGAAAGGCATTAGCATTGTCAAACAACCTCTTATGTGGAGTTTAAGCAAACAAGGAAATAAGTTATTAGCAAATAATGGTGATGGTGGTCGTTGTATCACTACAACAACTGAACAAAATGGAGGCAATGTTGGCGCTGATAGATGTGTGACATGCGCTACATGCAAAACCAATGTCTGCGCTACATGCGCTACATGCCAGACCTGCGCTACATGCGCTACATGTATAGAGGACGTTTAAGGTTATATAACGAGATTGTTCAAAAATGTTCAAATTACCTAACCTCTATCGGATTACTAAGTGTTAGTCTCGTTTGTAATGGTGGACAGTAAATTCAATTACGGCGCATACATAAGAGTATATAGCCGATCTGGATTTGCTAGCAACCTGCAAAGATGAACATTTTTCAACAATTACACAAAAATTTTAATACTAATTTTTTTTGATTAAATATTTTACAAAGTTAATAGCTATTAATTTTGGATGATTGGGTGCTTTTACGAGTTCTATTTTAGTAATATACAGACATTGACTTAGCTCTATTTTTTGATATTGGATACTTATGGAAAGATACTTTTCAGGTTACACATGAATTTTCCTCTGTTAAAAAGAAAGTCTACTTATATTGTAACTATCCTGATAGTTATAATAAGTATTTTTTTCTTATTCTCATTTAAAAATGAAAAAAAATTAGAAATTGTCAATTATACAAAAGATTTCGTCAATTCTCTCGAGGGTAAAAGCGAGTTCATAAGTGCTTGGCTAGATTATGAGAAAAAACATAAAAAATATTTAAAAAAAATCTATTGGATGCACAATTATAAAACAGTTTCAGAAGAAATCATTCGTGATAAAATTAATAAAGCGTCAAAAAAACTTCCTTATCGCTTAAATCAAATGAAATTAATTTCTAAAGAAACACCTATTATTGCGAACCAATTAATCCAATATATAGATTTGAAATATAATCACAAACTGCATGTACATATTTTTTTAGCAATTTCTCCGCTTCCCATTGATGCAAAGACTCAGTGGTATGGAGCTATAAAAGACGCAATACATATAAATGTTTTTCACTCTTCTTATAAATATATTAGTAACTTAAAAATAATTTTATCTCATGAATTTTTTCATGAACTTCAAAGGCAGCTTTTAGAAGAAAAAAAAGATGTTATCGATTATGAGTCGGTATGGGGGAAGTTGATTGCGGAGGGAATGGCAACATATTTTTCTGGAATTTATAATAGCGATCTTTCCAGTAAAAACATCCTTTTTATGAGTAACGATGATTACAAACTTGTGGATAAAAAGAGAGGCAACTTAGCTTTAGAACTACTAAAAGTATATAATTCAAAAAGTTTAACGATGCTGCAACGATATTTTGCATATGGAGAATCAAATTTTCCACCTCGTTCTGGATATTATATAGGTTGGTTAATTACAAAACGATTATCTGAGATCTATTCTTTTGAAAAACTGACATCCTATTCCAGTATGAAACTAAAAAAGATTTTTCAAGAAGAATTAAAATCTCTTGTAGAAAATGAACCCGCTAGCTAAATTCTGCGTTTTCCATTTTATAGTGGTCTAGTATGTCATTTCGTCCTGCATTATTTAGGACTATTTACACTCTCTAATGAGATAGGCATAGGGTATTCCCCACAGCCCATTTTTTTAGATCTATCTCCTCCGGTCATAAGATTGGAGATGTCATTGGCATTGGAGTAGTTTCTTAGGTAGTCATTATTGGTATTTCCAACAGCCTTTATTCTAAATATATGCTCTTTCTCGTTAGATTCTTTATTATTGCAAGAAAGGCATATGTCTTTACCAATAAGATTAAATGGTGTGAAAGAATTATCATGAATATCAGTATCTATTATGCTTAACGGATAATGGGTCGTGTCAATGATAACATGTTTATCATTTATTTTTGTGAGGACAACTTTGTGAGAATCAATTCCCCATTTGCCTATGATAGGTTTGTTTTTTTTACCTTCTTTGCAATAGATATTGTTGTAAGATCGGTTGTTAATAGCATTGATTAGCCTGACATTGTTATATCCAAGCGCCTTTGCTAGGGCCATAAAAGAAATAGCAGCATGTGTGCAACCGCTAGCAATTTTATGCGTGAGAATCTCGTGGGCTGTAAAAGAAAAAGGGTAGTCAACGTTTTGAATATAGCGTTTGTAAATTTTTCCATCCCTTGCTTCAGGCGTGAGTGTTGCTTCAACTTCATTTTCATGCCAATAATTTTGTGTCAATGGATACCCAATAGCATTTTTTAATAGATTTTTCTCTTTAGTTCTTAGCCTTTTTTTTAACATTGTTTTTAACACTTGGTATCTTCTTTGATACATTAAATAATCATGAATACGTTCTGTTTTTGAAAAACCATTTTTTTTTCTAAAGGCTATATAGTTTTTTGGGTATTTGATCATCAGAGGTTGATAACTTTCTAATTTTAAAATTTTAGACGCAATCAAGCTGTTTTCTTTTTTATTGCTCAAGTAAATTTGCTTCTTGTCCTGGACGCGTGGATTAATATAGGTAAGTAATGTTTTAATTTTTGATTTGTCCGTAAGGGATAGCTTTTTTTGAAGCGTCTTTTTTAGCAACATATTAGTATTTTCGATGCTTGAAGGGGACATGAAATATACTTCACGTAAGGCTTTTTTGTTCTTAAATATGTTGTAGTCAATTAATATAAATTTCATAATTCTATCATATACATCTCTGTCATGCATAGTAGGAGTTGTTTTTATCTGTTTGGATAGTTGGTTGATATAGGGTGTTACTTTGATGTAGTTAGAATCATCGGAAAAACTATAAACAGGAATTGTTATAAAAAATAGTAAGAAAAAGATCGTAATTTTTTGATTTAAAGTTTTAAACATTGCGAGGCTCCTGTATTTATAGTGTATTATAGTGGTCGAGTTAGTCAAACAGTAGGCAAGAATTTTATAGTGATTCCAGCTTAATTTTTCAGACAGTGTCTGAAAAATTTCAAGCTGAGGGATGAAATCAGCTGTTCGGGGAGTATGTAACTGAATTGGATTTGACTTTTCAACGCCGAAGATGGGCATTTCCACGGGCAACCCCATAATATACAAACATTACAATCATTCACATTCAGCATGATTTTATTGTAAGGAGGTTGTCCTTGGGAGCGCTCATCTAAGCAATCAATCGCTATACTGAAGATATTAACTTTGATTTTAAAATCAGCATACGCGCCAAACATACATATATTCCGATAGTAAATACGAAAAAATCGTATTTACTATTAAAAAATAACAATATATAATATATTCATGACATTATTTAAAAATCTGAAACAATTACAGGCGATACCACTCACTCATATCCAACTATTGGCTATTTTGAAAAAATACAAAAATCCCAATGATAAAATAAAAAATATGGTCAAAAATGGCGATATCATTCGCGTCAAAAAAGAACTCTATATTACAGGCGATTTATATCGTGAAACAGATATATCCTTAGAGCTTTTCGCAAATACTATATATGGTCCATCATATGTATCGCTTGATTGGGCATTATCACTATATAATCTCATTCCAGAAAAAGTTTACGAAATTACATCTATCACGAGTAAACAGGACAAGAAGTATATGACCCCCATTGGTAGATTTAGCTATATCAAGGGCCACCCATCACTATACCCAATTGGAATTATGATCAAACAAAATAATGATCATACATGCTTTATGATTGCCACAAAGGAAAAAGCGCTCTGTGACAAAATTGCATATACAAAGAATTTGGGAATTATCTCTCAAAAAGGAATGATACAATATCTAGAAGAGGATTTGCGAATTGACTTAGACAACCTGACAGATTTCAACCTGGATATCATAAACAAATGCATATTCAGCAATTATAAAAAACAGCTACTGACGCTAGTTTACAAAGTGATTTCACGCATTCAAAAAGGAAAATTATGATCGATCAGATGCTTCTACGATATCATATTCCAAATCAATATGAGCATTATCATGCACTCAGGGAAATCCTGCAAGAAATTGCCCTTGCAGGATTATATCGTGGGCAATTTTTTAAAAAATGCGCATTTTATGGTGGAACAGCATTGCGGTTATTTTATCAACTCAATCGATATTCTGAAAATATGGATTTTTCACTGCTAATGCAGGATAAACATTTTGATCTAGAACCTTATTTCATGCATATTAGCAAGGAATTTAAGGCATTTGGATTAAATGTCGATATATCCAAAAAAATAAAATCAAAAAAAACGCCCATTGAATCAGCCTTTTTAAAAAGCAATACTGATATTCATATATTATCATTACAAACAAATCATTCCCATAAATTCATTAAAATTAAGTTTGAAGTGGACACCGACCCCCCACTTGGTTTTGATACTGAAGAAAAATTACTACTCCAACCATTTTCGTTCTATGTAAAATGTTTTACGATAGACAATCTCTATGCGGGCAAGCTACATGCTCTATTATTTAGAAATTGGAAAAAACGAGTAAAAGGACGCGACTGGTATGATTTGGAGTGGTACATTGGACGTAATTATCCGTTAAACTTACGCCACTTATCATTGAGGGCTCAGAAGAGTGGACATTTATCCCAAAATACTTACTTCACAAAACGATCATTGATGAAATTATTAGCTGAACACATTGCCAATACCGATATTAATATGGCAAAGCAGGATATCAAGCGATTTATCGATGATGATGACACTCTAACAATCTGGTCGAAAAAATATTTTCTAGACCTTATCAAACATATACGACTGGTATAACCCATCATTATGGGACTGCCCTTAGGAACGCCCATCTTCGGTGTTTCTTAGCTAACACTCATAACCCTCACATGCTCGCATACACACTCCGGTTAATGGTTTGCGGGAGGCCTTGACAGCGTCTATTATATTTTTGCTGTCGGAAATGCACAATCGCTTGATCAACTTGACTAATTGCTAACGCAATTTTTCAAGTTGTCACAGCGCTAGTAAACAAGACATCATTTGCCAGGTATATAAATATGCCTGGCAAATGATAGTCGGCGTTATGCCTGTAACCTCATGTAGTCTAATAGAGGTTAGGCAATCTGGATATTTTTGAACAACCCCACAAATTGTTATTTTTCACCAGTCCTATAATTTGATTTTTTTTAGCGATACATATTGACGTGAATCACATACTGATATAAATGCTCTATCCCAATGACACCTTTCAAATCACGCTATTCCGATCCCTTATATCTTGTTTTAGAAAATCAAATTGCATTTAAAGGCGATAGTTTTGGCGCCCGCCTTGATGACGCCATTATCGGTGAAGTGGTATTTAATACTGGTATGGTGGGTTATCCAGAATCATTTACAGACCCGTCCTATCGTGGACAAATCTTGGCCTTAACCTATCCATTGATTGGCAATTATGGCGTGCCTGCTCACTTTAATGATGAATTATCGTCATTTTATGAATCAGCGAATATTCACTTGGCCGGCCTAATTGTATCCGAGTATTCTCAATATCATCACCATTGGAATGCAACGAATTGCTTATCAGATCTGCTTAAACAACAAAATATTGTAGGCGTGCAGGGCATTGATACGCGTGCTTTAGTGAAAATATTGCGCGAAAAGGGAACTATGGCTGGGCAGATTACGTCTTCGCCCAAGGATGCTAAGTGGGTGATTGAGCCTCGCCATATGGTTAGCGAGGTATCCATTGCATCTCCCAAGGAATATGCCGTCGATGGTGCGAAAAAGCGTATCGCACTTGTGGATTGTGGGTGTAAAAATACGATTATTCGCAGCGTACTCAGCCGCAAGGTGAATATCCTCCAATTGCCTTGGGATGCCAATCCCTTGGACTATGATGTGGATGGTGTGCTCTATTCCAATGGCCCGGGTGATCCACAGGATTGTCAGGAAACAATTGCACATGCAAAACATGTTCTTGATAGCAATATACCAGTATTTGGCATCTGCCTTGGTAATCAAATTCTAGCGAGTGCTGCGGGAGCACGTACATATAAGCTAAAATATGGGCATCGGTCTCAAAATCAGCCCTGTCTTATCGCAGGTAGCAATACCTGCTGCATTACATCTCAAAATCATGGTTATGCTGTGGATGCGACTTCTTTGCCTGATGGATGGGAAGAGTGGTTTACAAACTTAAATGATGGGTCCAATGAGGGTATTAGGCATACCACAAAACCCATCATGGCTGTGCAATTTCATCCAGAAGCCATGCCAGGTCCTGTGGATACGGGTTATCTTTTTGACGAATTCATCTCTCTTCTTTAAGGGGCATTATGACACGGACAATAAAAAAAATACTTGTGTTGGGTTCAGGTGCATTAAAAATCGGTGAAGCCGGGGAATTTGATTATTCAGGCAGTCAAGCGATCAAAGCATTAAAGGAAGAGGGCTTGAAAACCGTTTTAATCAATCCCAATATTGCAACCATACAAACATCGGATTCACTAGCCGATCAGGTCTACTTTTTGCCTGTAACACCGTATTTTGTGGAGCAGGTTATTGAAAAAGAACAACCGGATGGTATTTTATTATCATTTGGTGGCCAGACAGCGCTTAATTGCGGGGTTGAACTCTACAAACAGGGTATATTAAAAAAATATAATGTAATGGTGTTGGGGACGTCTGTTCATACCATTGAATTGACAGAGGATCGCGAACTATTCGTTCAAAAACTGGATGAAATCAATGTGGATAGTCCGCGTAGTATTGCCGCATCTACATTGGATGATGCAATCAATGCGGCGGATAAAATTTCATACCCAGTGATGGTGCGAATTGCCTATGCACTTGGCGGTTTGGGATCCGGCCCATGTTTTAATAAACAGGAACTCATCGATAAAGTTGGTGCGGCATTGTCTCATACTGATCAAGTATTGATTGAGGAATTTTTGCAGGGTTGGAAAGAAGTGGAATATGAAGTCGTGCGCGACTGCCATGATAATTGCATTACTGTTTGTAATATGGAGAATTTTGATCCACTTGGTATTCATACGGGGGAAAGTATTGTTGTTGCCCCATCGCAAACACTCACTAATGAAGAATATCATCGGCTGCGTGAAATTGCTATTACAACCATTCGGCACTTAGGCATTGTTGGGGAATGCAATATACAGTATGCGCTAAGCCCAAATTCCATGGAATATCGTGTGATTGAGGTCAATGCCAGGTTGTCGCGTAGCTCAGCATTGGCGTCCAAGGCAACCGGCTACCCGCTGGCCTATGTGGCTGCAAAGCTAGCAATAGGACAATCATTAACGCAGATTAAAAATGTGGTGACCGGTTGTACAATGGCATGTTTTGAGCCTGCACTTGACTATGTTGTTGTAAAAATTCCACGATGGGACTTGAAAAAATTTAGAAATGTATCGCGCAAACTGGGTTCCGGCATGAAATCCGTTGGCGAAATCATGGCCATTGGCAGACGTTTTGAGGAGGCCCTTCAAAAAGGGCTTCGCATGTTGGATATTGGCGTGGATGGGCTTGAGTCGCTGGGCGTGGATGATACAAAATTGGAAGAGGAAATTCGACATCCATCCGATGAGCGCATATTTGCAATTTATCAAGCATTAAAGAATGGTGTTGTAATAGATACATTGTATGATTGGACAGGCGTGGATAAATGGTTTTTGAGTAAACTGGATAATATCGTGCGCTGTGAGCAGGTATTAGCTCAGCAATCAATGGACCCAGATCTAATCCAATGCGCCAAACAATATGGTTTTTCAGATACAACAATTGCAACTATTGTCGGTCAATTGCCAAAGGATATACGCGAGTATCGCAAACAAGAGACGATTCTACCTGTAACAAAACAGATTGACACATTGGCAGCCGAGTATCCTGCACAAACTAACTATCTATATAATACATATAATGGCAGCGAGAATGATGTGGCACCTATACATCATAAAGCCATTATGGTCATTGGGTCGGGTGCCTATCGCATTGGCAGTTCTGTGGAATTTGATTGGTGTTGTGTGAATACAGTGCAGGCGTTAAAGCGCATTGGGTTTCAAACAATCATTGTCAATTGTAATCCGGAAACCGTATCCACGGATTTTGATGAATCGGATCGATTGTATTTTGAAGAGCTCACTTTGGAGAGTATTTTATCCATCTATGAGACGGAGCAACCCTTTGGCGTTATATTATCCGTAGGTGGACAGGTGGCGAATAACTTGGCCATTGCATTGGAAGAAGCTGGGGTGAATATCCTGGGCACATCCGCAAAAAACATTGATCGTGCAGAAAATAGGCATATATTTTCCAGCCTTTTGGATGAGCTTGGTGTATTGCAACCAGAGTGGGAAGAGCTTCGCTCTATGCCGGATGCAATTTCATTTTCAAAAAAAGTTGGCTTTCCTGTGCTCGTACGACCATCATATGTACTATCCGGTGCAGCCATGGCAGTGGCCATGAATGAAACGGATTTACTGAAATACTTGGAAAAGGCGGCTGATATTTCAAATGATTTTCCTGTGGTGATCAGTAAATTTATCATGGGAGCTAAGGAAATTGAAATCGATGGTGTGGCAAAAAATGGGGAGCTCGTTGCCTATGTAATTTCAGAGCATGTTGAAAATGCAGGCGTTCATTCCGGTGATGCAACGATCGTCGTACCACCACAGCGCATGTATTTGGAAACGATTCGCCAGGTTAAAAAAATCGCCACGTGCATCACACAAGCATTGAATATCAATGGGCCATTTAATATTCAATTTATTGCGAAGAATAATGAGGTTAAGGTAATCGAATGCAACTTGCGTGCATCGCGCAGTTTTCCATTTGTATCCAAGGTTGCTGGTTGTAATTTAATCGATATTGCGACAAAAGTGATGGTGGATTGGCCCATTGCACCATTTCGATTTAAACCATTTAATCTGGACTATGTCGGCGTTAAGGCGCCTCAATTCTCATTTACACGCCTGGCTGGGGCAGATCCAACATTGTCGGTTGAAATGGCATCCACCGGTGAAGTGGGGTGTCTGGGCGATGACTTTGAGGAAGCATTTTTAAAAGCCATGTTGTCGGTGGGATTTAAATTACCTGTAAAACACGTATTGATTTCAGCGGGTAAAATGTCGGAAAAGGTGGAGTTCTTGAGTGCTGCGAAATTGTTATTAAAACAGGGAACGATTCTTTATGCCACTGAAGGAACACATCAATTCTTATTGGAAAACGATGTTGGCAGCCAGCTAGTTTCTTGGAAAGAGTTGTTAGATGGCATGTCTGTGATGCAATTATTGGATTCCAAAAAATTAGATTTAGTAATCAACTTGCCAACAAGCTATCAAAAAGAAGCATTGACGCAAGGCTATAGTATTCGCCGACGTGCCGCTGATTTTGGCATTCCACTCATTACCAACTTACAGCTCGCCAAACGCTTTGTGGAAGCTATGGATAAGAAGGATTTGAAAGATTTACAAATTCAATCCTGGCAGGAGTATCAGGTCTAGGGCTATCGCATCTAAATTTGTAGTATTATATTCATAAAAAATCCACAGTAATTCTTGACATTTAGCGTGTTTTCATGTTTTATCCCGCAGCTAATCAATATCAATGGGGCCTCCCTTTGGTTCCCTACATTTAAAATCAAGTTTAAGTGTAAGGCATGAGGCACCCTATTGAGCAAACCAAAGGAGACATTATGTCACAGGAATTACTCAAGCAAATGCTTGAAGCCGGTGTTCATTTCGGACATCAAACCCATCGTTGGAATCCAAAAATGCGTGAATATATTTATACGGCACGTGATGGCGTCCATATCATTGATCTTGGAAAAACAGTTCAAAAAGCAAATGCAGCTGTCAAGTTTGTTGAAAATATTGCAGCAAAAGGCCAATCTATTTTATTTGTTGGTACAAAAAAACAAGCCAAGGTAGTCATTGAAGAAATTGCAGATTCAATTGAGCAATATTATGTAAGCAATCGATGGTTGGGCGGAATGTTAACTAATTTTAATACGGTTCGTCAGTCCATTGATCGATTGAATAAATTATCAGTACGTCGCGATAATGGCGAATTAGAGCGCTTAACTAAAAAAGAAGCTCTTGGAATTACTCGTAGTATTGATAAATTGGAGTATTCATTGGGCGGTATTAAAAGCATGACTAAGTTGCCAGGTGCTGTATTTATTGTTGATCCCAATGCAGAGACAATTGCCCGTAAAGAAGCCAATAAACTACGCATTCCAGTAGTGGCTTTAACAGATACAAATAGCGATCCTTCAGGTATTGATTATTTGATTCCAGGCAATGATGATGCCATCCGTTCAATTCAATTATTTTCCAAATTAATCGCAGATGCATATCAAACAGGTGTAAAACGCCATGAGGCATCACTGAGAGAGCAAAAGGAAAACACAGAAGATACAAAACCATCCGGTGTCAGAAAAGATCGTGAAGAAAAAATTGGCAGCAAAGGACGTGCATGGGTGTCTAAAAGAAATCCAGAAACTGCAACGGACGATGATGCTAAACAGTTTGCCAAAGCAGCTGCAAAAAGCAAACCAACAACAGAAGAAGAAAAAAAATAATTTAAATATTGTTAAATGATAAAAGGGGTATTGAAAAATAAAAAATTAAAATATTTTTCAACAACTCCATAGACGAAGGAGCATGACAATGAGTATTTCTCCCGCCATGGTAAAGGAGTTACGCGAAAAAACAGGCGCTGGAATGATGGATTGCAAAAATGCATTAAGCGAAACAAATGGTAATATGGAAGAGGCTTTGGAAGAACTTCGCAAAAAAGGCATTGCCAAGGCTGCAAAAAAAGCATCTCGTGTTGCAAGCGAAGGTTTAATCGGCTACTGCATGAATACTAATAATACAGAAGGTGTGCTTGTAGAAGTTAGTTGCGAAACTGATTTTGTGACAAAAACAGATGATTTTCAAAACTATGTAAGCAAGGTCACGGATGTTATTGCCGATAAAAAGCCAAGCGATCTCGATGAATTAATGGCCATTTCAATGGATGATGGTAAGACATTAAATGATGTGCAAACTGCTGTAGTTGCAAAAATTGGCGAAAATTTAGGTGCACGTCGGTTTAATCATATTGATGTAAGCGATGCTCAAAAATTAGCACAATATATTCATCCAGGCGATAAGATCGGTGTCATGGTTGTATATGATGATCCAAATAAAAAATTGGATGATAATACAGCGAAGGATGTTGCCATGCACGTAGCTGCAATGCATCCACAGTATGTATGTAAAGAAAATGTACCATCAAATGTCGTAGAAAAAGAACGCGAAATTATGCTCGCTCAAATGGGTGAAACAAATAAGCCACAAGAAATTCTGGAAAAAATATTAACTGGTAAAATCAATAAATTTTATTCAGAAGTGTGCTTAAATGATCAATTATTTGTTAAAGATCCGGATGGAAAATTATCAGTTAGCCGTTGGCTGAAAAAGATTGATAATAATATTGAAATTAAGTCATTTACTCGACTTCAGGTAGGTGAGGGCATCGAGAAAAAAGCCGAATAAATAGGTAAATAAATGAGCTCTCTTGATACTATTCAGAGAGCTCGTTTTTTAATAAATGGATGTGAGTCGTCTAATGAAATATAAACGCAGCTTATTGAAATTATCTGGTGAGACATTAATGGCTAGCAATGATAGTCATGGTATTGCGCTTGCTGCAGTAACAACTGTGGCGCAAGAAATTAAATCTGTCGTGGAATCCGGGGCACAAATGGCCATTGTTGTTGGCGGTGGTAATTTTTTTCGTGGGGCAACTGCATCACAAACAAATAATATCGATCAGGCTCAGGCCGATCGCATTGGCATGCTTGCCACTGTAATGAATGGTATTGCATTAAAAGAGGGCTTTCTTAATATTGGGCAGCCAGTGACATTGATGAGTGCCTTGCCTATTTCCAATGTGGTGGAGGCATTTAATCGGCATAAAGCCCTTGATTGTTTGCAAAATGGTCATGTGTTAATTTGTTGTGGAGGTACTGGAAATCCATATTTTTCAACAGATACTGCAGCTGCACTTCGTGCATTGGAACTCAATGCAGATGCCATTGTAAAAGGTACAAAAGTGGATGGTATTTATTGCAGTGATCCGAAAAAAAATCCAGATGCAAAACGCTTTGACAAAATTGAATACTCTGATGTATTAGCAAAAAAACTACGTGTGATGGATTTGACAGCTATTTCCATGTGTATGGATCATAAATTACCTATTATTGTTTTTGATATGTTTAAGCAGGGGAACTTATTAAATGCAATAATGGGAGAAACAATAGGGACGGTGGTTTATGCTAAATGAATTATTGAATAAAGTAGAATCTCAGATGAAAAAATCAATGGATGTATTTCAGCATGAATTATCAAAAATGCGAACAGGGCAAGCATCATTGTCTATTCTAGATGATATTAAAGTCGACTACTATGGAACAATGACACCGCTCAATCAAATGGCAACGTTAGCCGCACCAGATCCACGTACATTGACTGTACAACCTTGGGATAAGTCGGTTTTATCACTAATAGAAAAGACATTACAAAAATCAGACTTAGGGTTGAATCCAGCCAATGATGGTAGCTTGATTCGATTGCCGATTCCTTCATTAAATGAAGAACGGCGTAAAAGCTTGGTAAAATCAGCACGTAAGCATGGTGAAGACAGCAAAATAGCTGTTCGTAATATCCGCAGAGATGCCAATGATAAAATAAAAGTATTAAAAAAGGACAGCGATATTACTGAGGATGATGAAAAAAAATCAATGAGTGAAGTCCAAGATCTGACAAATCAATTTATTAAAAAAATTGATGATTTACTCGGTCACAAAGAAAAAGATATCATGAAAGTATAATTTTCAAAATGGCTATAGGAAAATTACAACATATTGCGCTTATCATGGATGGTAATGGCAGATGGGCTCAACAAAAGGGGCTTAGCCGTACAGAAGGTCATTTTCATGGGGCACAGCGCATTGAAACATTGGTGGATAATTGCAAAGAGCGTGGCATTAAATTTGTCACGCTTTATGCATTTTCAGATGAAAATTGGCAACGACCTGAATCCGAAGTTGTATCCTTGATGGCGCTTTTATGTGCCTATTTAAAAAATAAACGTGAAAAAATGGCAGGAAAAGGCGTTTGTTTTCGAGTAATTGGTGATATTGAACGATTATCAGATGAATTAAAAAAAGAAATTAATTTAACAGAATCTGCAACCAAAAAATCCTATACTATTACATTAACGGTGGCACTGTCCTATGGGGGGCGTCAAGAAATTTGCCGAGCAGTCAATCGGCTGATCGAAAATGGAACAACATGCATATCCCCTGACGATATTAATCAGAATCTGGACGCGCCTGATGTTCCAGCGCCAGACCTGCTCATTCGCACTAGCGGTGAATGCCGAATCAGTAATTTTCTATTATGGCAATCTGCCTATTCAGAGCTTTATTTTACGGATATTCTATGGCCGGACTTTGATGCCAACGCGCTTGATCAAGCTATTACTGAATATACATTGCGTGAAAGACGTTTTGGCTTGATTAGTGAACAAATTAAGTAGCTATCATTTCCTGTAATTTTCATTTTTTCCTGGCTTTCATAGCATAAAGTGCTTATCACACGAATCTAATTTGGAGGTGCTATGGTCAAAGTGATTTCTGCAATTATCATGGGTATTGGTATTGTCTCTGGCGTGTGGTTATTGCCTTTGTGGGCATTTGCTGCATTGGTTATTGTCATGACTTTAATCGGTGCTATGGAATGGGTACGGATGTTTCTAAGCGATACTATTGAACGGGCGACATCTGTTTTCTTTATTTTTATATTGGTGATCGTTCATTATCTATCCAGCATGCCATGTGCGAACTCATGTAAATTAATTTCAAATACAGGAATACACAGCATTACAGGTCTTTTACCTTTTTTATTTTTCATCCTGTGCATGATATTTATGTACCGAACAAAACAATTGTCAGGAGTTGCAGAACGGATTGGCTGTGCAAGTATGGGGCTGATCTATTTGGGAATTTGTTTTCCTTTCTGGATTCACATTCGAACTCTAGGAGATATGGGCAATGCCTATGTGCTAATGGCCTTAATTCCAGCATTTCTATGTGATACAGTGGCCTATATTTTTGGCAAATTAATAGGTAAACGCAAATTTGCACCCATGGTCAGTCCCAATAAAACCTGGGCTGGCTATGTGGGCGCACTTTTAGGTGCCATTATTGGTGTAATGGGAATTCGCTTCTTGCTCTTGCCTGACTTTAGTTTATTGTTTTCAGTTTTATTAATTCTGGCAATTTGGATTGTGTCACCTCTAGGTGATTTAATTGAGTCCATGTTTAAACGCAGTTGCAATGTTAAGGATTCCGGATCATTAATTCCCGGTCATGGTGGTATTTTAGATCGCTTGGATGCGCTTATTTTTACAGCACCTGTGACATATTATATTTTTGTTTGGGCACAGTTAGTTGCACGTTCAAGTTAACGATATTTAATATAAAAAAGATAACTGGTCAGCGTATTTTGTACAAATATCACGCAAAGACTGTCACCATCGGACTTGATCCGATGGTCTAGAAAACGATTATTATTTCTGGTTCGTCGGATCAAGTCAGACGATGACAAGCCTAGACGGGATTAGAGACAAAACCCATCAAACACGCTGACCAGTTACTAAAAAAGATTTATTGGAGTTTGTACAATGAAATCAATTTCAATTTTAGGTAGCACTGGATCTATTGGAACTTCCACATTGGATGTGATCAATCGTCATCCAGATAAGTATCAAGTGCTAGGGTTAGCAGCGGGTCGTAATGTAGAATTACTTGCAATGCAAGTTGCACAATTTAAACCCTCTATTGTATCGGTTGCCGATCAATGCCATGCAGAGCAATTAAGGGGTATGCTTGGAAACAATACTCCAAAAATTGTTTATGGTGTGGGTGGTGCCAAACAAGTGGCAAGTATCTCAGAAGTGGATACAGTGGTGTCAGCTATTGTGGGTGCTGCGGGGTTAGAGCCCACAGTTGCTGCAATTAAAGCAAAAAAAACTATTGCACTTGCTAATAAAGAAACCATGGTCATTGCAGGTCACTTAATATCCAAGTTAGCCCATGAAAATCAAGTGACCATTTTACCTGTGGACAGTGAGCATTCTGCTATTTTTCAATCTATGGAAGGCCATGACCATCAGGGCATCAGGCGAATTTTGCTGACCGCATCAGGAGGCCCTTTTCGCTCTCATTCAAAGGATGATATTGATAGTGCCACGCCTGTACAGGCATTAAATCATCCACGTTGGGATATGGGTGCAAAGATTACAATTGACTCTGCAAGTATGATGAATAAAGGGTTGGAAGTTATTGAAGCCAAATGGTTGTTCAATATTGGTGTTGCTAATATTGATGTGGTCGTTCATCCACAAAGTATTATTCATTCCATGGTTGAATATCAGGATAGCTGTGTGATGGCTCAGCTGGGTGAACCGGATATGCGTGCACCAATTGCATATGCATTAGCATATCCACATCGTATTGAAAGCGGTGTGCCATTTTTGGACTTAATTAGCGCACAAACATTGACTTTTGAGTCACCGGATGTCAATCGTTTCCCTTGCTTGCAGCTGGCTTATGATGCAATAAAAATAGGGCAAACCATGCCTGCAGTACTAAATGCAGCCAATGAAATAGCAGTAGATGCATTTTTAAACGAACGTATTTGTTTTGGTGATATTGCGCGTATTGTGGAACAGACAATGCAGGCGCATCAACCATACAATTACTCATCTATCGCTGATGTCCTAGATGCCGATGTATGGGCACGGACGTCGGCAAGTAAACTTATCAATATATAATATAAGGGTAATGCACTATGACAATTTTCTATTTTTTATTTACGCTGGGTGTTTTAATTTTCATTCATGAACTGGGCCATTTTGTGGTGGCCAAATTATCTGGCGTGCGTGTGGAGGCCTTTTCACTGGGGTTTGGTCCACGTCTTTTTGGTTTTAAAAGAGGGGATACGGATTACAGAATTTCATTATTTCCCTTGGGTGGTTATGTGAAAATGTTGGGTGAGGATCCAGCCGATGATGGCGCAAAACAGCAGGATTCATTTTCCGCACAAAGTGTATGGAAGCGTGCGGCCATTGCGGCATTTGGTCCAATTATGAACATTGTACTATGTGTTATTCTAATGCCCATTGTATTTATGGTCGGCCGCATGCAGCCGGAATATTTGCAAAAAGCACCTGTTGTCAGTGGTATAAAATCTGAATCACCCGCACAAACGATGGGTTTTAAAGTGGGCGATAAAATTATTCGGATTAATGATCATGATGCATCCAATTGGGAAGATGTAATGAATATAGTTCTTATGCGTCCCAATGATGCTGTGACAATTACAATCGAACGCAAGGGACTTATTCAGGAATTAACAGGAACCACTGGTGAATTAAAAAGTATTAAGGGTGGGTATTTAGGTATAGAACCCATGTTTAATGTTGAAGACCATGCCTCTGTGGACGGATTAAGCAATGATGGCCCTGCGAAAAAGGCAGGTATTGAAGTGGGCGATATTGTTGTGTCCTATGCAGGTAGCGTCATAAATAATTTTATGGATTTGGCGGCCAAGGTGAATGAAGTGGGCGGAAAAGAATCGCGCATTCGAATTAAACGCGGTAATTCATCTGTTACAAAAACGATCACTCCTGTTTATAATGAAGGGCTTGGACGATGGTTGTTGGGTGTAACGCATCAAAGCCAAAGTGTGGGACCACAAATACTTCGCCATTATGGTTTTGCTGAATCACTGTCTTTGGGTATGAAAGAAGTGGGTAAGTTAACTGGACTTACATTTGATGTACTCAAACGCTTGGTGACTTTAAAGCTGTCATATAAATCACTCGGTGGACCAGTGATTATCGCAAAGGTATCTGCCCAGGCAGCCAAACAAGGCTTGGGAGATTATTTATATTTTATGGCCTTTTTAAGTATCCAATTGGCTATTTTGAACTTACTTCCTATTCCAGTGCTTGATGGTGGACACTTGATGTTCTTGGCCATTGAAAAGATCAAAGGCTCACCGGTTAATGAAAAATTTGTATCCATTGTATCGCAGGTGGGATTTATTCTACTTATGGGAATGATGGTACTTATTACAATCAAAGATGTGGAGCAAATGTGGGGTGTGAGCCAATATGTTAAGCAATTGTTTGGGAATTGATTGGATAGCCATATGAATTTTCTAGGCATTGATACCACATCGCGCATGGGATCCATTGCACTTTGTCAGGATGATCATCTGATCATGCAGGAGCAGCAGGGTGTTGTTGGCAATCATACCTCGCGACTATTAACTAGTATTGATCACTTGTTAAGAACAGCCGATTGGAAAAAAAACGACATTGATGCCATTGCAGTGGCCATTGGTCCGGGATCATTTACAGGATTGCGCGTTGGTTTGGCCACGGCCAAGGGTATGGCATTTGCCTTGAATTGTTCTTTGATCGGTATTTCATCATTAAAATCTCTGGCATTTAATGCACGTTGTTTTACAGGGAAAGTAGTGAGTATTATTGATGCGCGGCGAAAAGAAATCTATGCGGCAGGCTATGAATTCAAAGATCACTCCCTAGTAAAGACGTGTTTGGATGAATGCGTGCATTGCCCAAAAAAATTAGCAGATAAACTAAATTCTTGGAATGACAATGTATTATTAGTCGGTGATGGGGCACTCGCATATGCGGATATATTTTCGACTATAAACGATCGCATAGCCATTGCGAGTCCATCCATGGCATTGCCTCAAGCCTATCAACTTATTCAAATTGCCAGGGAGTCAGATGAATACAGTGATTTATGCGCATTAGCTCCAAATTATATTCGGCAATCGGATGCAGAAATTGGATTTAAAGGTTAGAAGGAGATCTATATGGAATTGTTTTTTGCGTGTTTTATTCCAATTTTTATAGCTATGGATCCCATCGGCATTGTGCCGTTATTTTTATCGCTCACAGAGGGTATGAACAGTCGTGCCAGGCGTAGAGCTGTAATATTAACTATGTTGACCAGCTTGATTGGATCATTGGTATTCTTATTTGTAGGAAAGGGAATATTTGCATTTATCGGTATTTCTGTGAATGATTTTAAAATTGCAGGTGGTGTTATTCTATTGCTGATCGCATTGGATATGGTATTGACTGGAAAAGAGCGTGAGGAACATTGGGATCGTTCTGTTGGCGTGGTACCTCTGGGCATTCCACTCATTGTGGGGCCTGCGCTAATTACCACATTATTAATTCTGACGGATACGCATACTGTTCATTGGGTGCTTGCTGCACTTCTCGCAAATTTGGCGATTTTGGCATTTGTATTGGCCTATAGTCGCTATATTTCACGAATATTGGGCGTGGGTGGAATGACAGCTTTTGGTAAAATCATTGGCCTGTTTTTAGCTGCCATTGCAGTGATGATGATTCGCGTGGGTATTCAGGGCGCATTTGGTTTATAGGTTATTTCGTCACTTTTTTCGCCTGATAATCAAACTCATTAATACACTTACAATCATATAATAGTGCATTGCAAATGCACTATGTGGCATGAGTTGGCAGCCATCATAAAATCCATCTGTATTGGCCAAAGGGGCTGGAATGTCTTCGGATGAATTTGGATCTGTTACTGGATCGATTGGCGCTGCAGGATCTGGGACAAATGGAAGATCTTCTTCTGGTGGGTCACAGAGTGTTGTGGAACAATCACTGGGATCGTCATTGTCATCACCAGGCGTTTCAGGATCAACATTTTCTGAAAGTTGTTCCTCTGGATCATCTTCATCTGCATCTTCCTGCTGTTCACGATTTTGCGGCAATCGCTCTGCAATTAATTCCTCAAGTCTACGCTCTTGCATGGGATCGGATTCTTCTTCAGGCAAATATATTCCTTGTATGACAAGTTCATTACTAAATGTTGTTCCTGCAGGAATAGTCATTAATGAAGTAATTTTTTTTTCATATGGAATTGATGGACTTTGTGCATGGGAGCTCATAAATTCGCTAACTTTCATATGGTTTTCGCTTAGCGGTCGATCAGAAAAGACGACGTATTTATATCCCTCATACGCATGGGTGACCGCTAACATAAGTGCTATCTGACCAGTTTCTGGAAGACTTGATTTTAGTAATGTGCATGTCAGGATATGCTGATCATCTTGCTTTGAATAGGAGCATTTATCGGGAAATTTTTGTGTTCCAACTCGTATTACTGTTTTCTTCAAAGCATTGCTTAATGTGATTTCGCGATCAGCTTCATCAAATTGGTCTAGCCATCCATTAAAGTAAACCCTTTTACCTAAAGAACTATCGCTATCTAATTCGATCGGAACTGATATTTGAAGATAGGAATGTAGTTCATGTATTGTATATGATTCTATTGATTCAGGGAAAATAAATTCTGGAATGACCATAGCTATAATATCTACGTCCTCTATAGTTTTTTCATCCTTTATAAAGGGAAATAAACATGTTTCTGGGTTAGGGATAATAGTGGGATTATTCAAGCAATTGTGTAATCCCTGGTGATCATATGTATATAGAGTGTGTAATTGAATATCATTATCTTGCCAAGCTTTAGCTATAGATGGCATAAACATTAAAATGCATATGGCAATGAATAGGCTTTTTAGTTTCATCGATATTTTCATGCCTATGTAAATGACAATCATCATTCCGACGAATAAGAGCCATGATGGAGTATGCGATTGCGTTGCAAGTTGACATCCTCCTGCATCGCTAAGGACATCGACAGATCCTGGTTCGCCCTGTATGTTTCCAGGTGATGGGTGTTGCCCAGGGACCAAAGGCATTGGTCCTGTAGTTCCAGTATTATCACTTGGTTGTTGCATGACTTCATTGGGGCATCCATCCTCAATGCCATCCAAAGGATTATCATCATTATCCCATACTTCTGATTCTTCTGGGCAGGCATCATTGGTATCAATGATATCATCCTGATCATAATCATTGGATAATGATATCTGAGCATCTTTGGCATTAAATTTAGGGCTTAGCCAAAATAATGAAGGTATCTTTGTAATGTTATCATTGACATCTTTTACCGTAGCTGAAAATGCAGGCCAGAGTCTAATAATAAAATCATCTTCGTAGGGAAATGTGCCTTGATCAAATGGAATTTCGCATTTCATTCGATGTGTACCTACATTAACAACAATACAATCAACATTTTCACTATGTGTTGTCGAATCATGTAATTTCGAATGAAATGGAATCGGTCGTTTCTTTTGCAGATATTCTTCGATGGGGATATCATTGATTTTCGTTACAAACTTAACGCTTTCATGAGAATATTGAAATTCAATCCAAAGATATTCAGAATCATTATTCTGTATGTAACTTAATGCATAAGCATCAATATTAGGTGGAAATGGCGTGACTTTATCAGGATCGCA
>CAYZSU010000027.1:0-30462 GCA_964480565.1 uncultured Myxococcales bacterium
TTGAATCTGGGCATTTTTGACCAACCCCACAAATTGTCCATTTTTCAACAGGCCCTGACTAGCTTTTGCCGGAAAAAAAATGATGAAAAGTGCCTAAAAAAATGCCCTGCATAGGAAATATGCAGGGCACAACTGATAAATTTAAACACATAATTTAATCTATATTGCTCGCCTCAAACGATAGACTGCCAATGTAACAAACAATCCAAAAATAAGCCATACCAACTGACTTTGCATTGTATGATTACCTGTCATCGTACAATTACACCCAGGACCATTCATCGATCCCGCAGTTGCATTGTTTGTGAGATTAACAGCTAAAAACGGTAATGCGATATTTTCAGTTTTGGGGAACCCATCCGATGTATATTTATCCTGATACAATGTAATTTCATAATTTAAATTTGTATCCCAAGGCAAATCCTCATATACAGAACGCTTTGCAGATGAGGCTGTATTGGCACGTAATTTAAGCTCTTCCAATATCTCAGTTGGGTTTAATGTACGATTTTCAATGTATGTATCCTCAATATCAACACCCTCTGGCAAATTATCCGCATAACCCGGACGTGTTGGATCTAGCGGATAATCATAGCGCGTCCGTAATTTCATATAATGAACAATATTATTATATTGTATTGCCTGACCCGCTTGTGCACTGCCATCTGCAATCGCATTTTCCGCACTTTTTATTTTTGAAAATTCAGGCATTTGACCGATCTGTAAAATAGCTGCGCGATGCTGAATCATATTATTGACAATCATCACGCCATCTTCATTTAAGCTCATTTGAGTCACTGGCATGGGCAACGCATCCATTAACAAAGATACATCGGTCTCAGAGTCATCTTGGCTTAAATTAAATTCCGGCATAACAAATGGCGTAATTGTGGGACCTTCCTTTTTAAGAGGAACGATCAATTTTGGAATATTAACCAAACTTATTTTTGATGTTTTAACATCCGTTAATACAGATCCATTGGTTTGCACGAATGCATATGGCAATACACCAAATGGTGCGCCTGTATCCAAATTTACTCCCTTACCCAATGCCTGATTTAAATCTGCGGCATTTGGCACATGACAATATACACGCGTCATTTGACCGGGTTCAACATACAGATCATCCTTTCGTCCTGTAATAGCGCGAACATCCTGATTAAGCGCTTCAATTATTTCTTTCATATCATTGCTGGAATAGGACTCTGCATACACTTCGCAATCACCTGTATCATCCACAATAGAAGGTTGTATTGGATTTGATATAATAGCTGGCGGCTCACAACTGCCATCCTCACAGTCACAGTCAAAGCACTGGCAATCAATCGTGCAAATACCACAGTCCAGGAACTCATCTGCGCGTATAATCGCACTTCCGTTCATATCGCATTGTTCCCCTGGATCCAACTGGCCATTACCGCATTCATTTTGAATGGCAGGTATGGCGCCTGGGATAGGCAGCTCTTCAGAAAAAAACTCTTCGCATCTACAATCAATACATCTAGAGTTTTGATTCATATTTTGACAATCCGCATCCACAGAGCAATTGGCAAGTTCATCATCATTTTGCATACGGAATTCGCATAGAGATATCCGTACTGCAGGCACAATACCCGGCCCTTTTTTAGATAATTTTGCAATAACTGTTATTTCACGAGTACCTTTTGGTACCTTGCCCTTTGCAACATTTATCTCAGATAATCGCACAGCTCTATTAATGCGAAATCCATTATTATCTTCATCACCTCTAGTATTTGGCAATAATCCACCCATCCGTGAGCGAAGCAAAAGACCACATTGAGTTGTTAACATAGAACTAAATTCAGGACGAGGGATTAGACTTTGTCCATCAGCACTTTCATCACATAATGAGGCAATAAGTCGTGTTATTTTTATTTTTAGAGGATCATCAATATCCGATTGTCCGATCTGGCATATATCATCGGATGCCAATAATGGTAGTGACATAATTTCTATTTCTGGCTGACCTATTTTTACTGCATATTCGATTTGACAAATATCTTCCATTGTATTGCATGATGGCGCGCGCAATGATCCACCTTTTTGATATATGGGATGCAAATGCCTTTCTACTGATTTTTCATCATAGGCATAGGCTCGTTTTGCATCATAGGCACCAATGGCTGTCAAGGGTGTATTTGAACAATCAATGGGATCCAAAACAATTGGCTTACCCATAATTTGAACAAGCGATTGTTTGCTATCCACAAATGAATCGGTTGATAGTTTTAATATACCCGCATCCAATGGCACATTCTCATCATTCTCAGGCTGAAAGGCTTGAAACCTATCTTTATTTGTGGCACGTAAACGTTCATATCCGGGTGCACCAACAGTACCATCATATTGATGATTTGGATTAAAGATAATGTCGCCACGTTCAGCATCTTTTCCACCACTATATAGTACAGTCGTGTAGGCATTTTTATCATCTAATCGATAATTCCCATATGCAATATCCACCCAATCATCATCATTAAATTTACCCGTTGTCACGGATGCAATTTCTAGCTTAATTTTATCAACAGCCAAGGCAATATTGGCTGCTTGTGGATAATCTTTTGATTGAATAATAGCTTCCTCACACCCTTTTTCACCAGGAGATCGATATAATACAGTAAAAAATGGGGCAAATGACAAATTTTGCGGAGATTTAAATTTTAAATCCCCACCAACAACCGGTACTCCATCGACTGGAATAACTGATTTGCCACGCCATGTAATTAAAATATCCTCACATTCATTTTTATCTAAATTCGCTGTTGTAATTTCATAGGGCGCATAGCCCAACCAACTAGGTTCAATAATTACTTGCTCTGGAAGAATTAATGGCAATTTTACATGATTTACTAAATCAGGATCTCTATTACTATCGGATAAATATAAAGCATTACTTTGTTGCAATGAATTCCGTGTATCAAAAACACTAATGGATAGATTATCTCCACCAAATTCATTAGAACTAATACCAGGAACAATTGTTTTTTGAACAAGTTCACCATTAATTTGATCTGTTAGTGTCGCAATATCATAAATAGTCATCCCTGCATCCACTGCACCGACATATCTGATTTGAAATAAATCATTGGGATTTTGACCTGAAAATTCACGACTATTATAGTCATGCATTTGCTTCCAAAATGCGATAGGTACAATGCGTCCACTTGGGTAATGATTCATATAAGGTGATTCTGAAAATGGTATAAAATCTCTACCATCATTATTCTTAACAAGTAATGCATTTTTCCAAGCAAGAGCTTTGCCTTGAATATTGTCCTCACGAATGGGATAAATAATCGGACGACCCACAGAGCTCAAGACAGGGGCATTTAAATTTAAAATCGGGTTATGATATAAAACGGAAAATCCATTTTTACCCTCTATTTGTTGGGACTCAATTGCAATGGGATATAACAACATTGGATTGGCATAATTGGAATAGCGAATATGATATAAATCCTTGGCCACTGGTGAATGCATAAATGTAAAATTATTATCTGGCTCCTGACCCCATGCATGTGGGTTAATTCCTGGAAAGGCATAACCTAAAAATTTGATTTTTTTAGACCTGTCAGAATGAAAAAATGCCAATGGGGATATTAATGGAAAGCTACCATCCCCCATTTCACGATGATTTGTTGTCATACGTACGTCTAATAATAAGCCATCGTATACAGGTGCAATGATCAATCCTGTATGAGAATCCAATAACATATCATACATCAACGAATCCGTCACAGTGGACCCAAGCTGTTTTCCAACCACACAGGCCTCATAAAATGACGAATTGCTTTTTTCTGCACACCATGCAAAGCCATCTACATGATCACGCATGAGGGTTGAGGGGTAATAACCAAAGCGATCATACTGGCTATCACCCACAATATTTTTTCCATCGAAATTGACGCGTATATCTGAAATTAATAATTGCCGACCTATTTTTACAGCCCCTTTAACCTGCATATGCATTCGAACATCACGCTCTTGATCTTCATTAACAAATCTTACTATGGCAGGTGACAAACCCACGTTAAAAGACAACATATCAATAGGCGGCAATTCAAAATATCCGCTATAATCATTCGCAATTGCTTCATTTACCAATGCCCCTGGCACAGCTATAATGTCGTTTACAGATACACTAAATTCCTCTGCATCAATTTCTCTAGACTCAAATAACGGATTTCCTTCCTGCTCATCCGCACTAATCAGCGGATGTTGAAAAAACATCACATCAACTGCAGATAATGTATTGTCTGCAGAATCACTCGAAATAGCAATGGGACTACTAAAATCAGAATTAACATTTAATTCACTCACCCTATGAACCATTTGGGCATCTACTTTAACTGGCATTGAGCAGAAAAAAACAATCATGATTATTATAGAATATTTTATAGATCTCATAATTCCTCCAGTAGGTAGTCACAATACTTTGCAAAAAACATACCAGTAAAACATTGCATTAATGCCTCATTTTGAGAGGTTTTTCCATCAATCACACAGCGTTTAAGCTATCATTCTGATAAAATAGCCAGATTTTTGTCTAATTCAAAGGACTCATGCAAGGACCTAACTGCCAATTCCGCATATTTGGCATCAATCACCATGGAGACTTTAATCTCCGATGTACCGATCATCTGTACAGCAATGCCCTCACTTGCCAGTGTTTTAAAAATCAAATGTGCTACCCCAGCATGCGACCGCATGCCCAATCCCACCACGGATATTTTGGCAATATCCCCTGCTGCAATCACATGTCCGGCATCAATGCGTTTGGCTGCCACCTCTGCCAATGAAATGGCTTTTCTTAGATTTTCTTTGCACACTGTAAACGTTAAATCCGTATACCCAGCCTCAGATACATTTTGAATAATTAAATCCACATTGATATTAGCCGCAGCAATAGGTGCAAAAATAGCCTCAGTAACACCCACCTTATCCGGTACATGGCGAATGGATACCTTGGCCTCATTCATATCGCATGTAATTCCAGACACAACTTGGCCTTCCATAATTTCCTCCTCCATTTCCTCTTCTGGCACAACCCATGTGCCTGGCACATCAAGAAATGATGATTTTACAATCAATGGCAATCGATATTTGGCTGCTAATTCCACACATCTAGTATGTAATACTTTGGCACCTGCATCAGCCAACTCCATCATTTCCTCATAGCTGATTTTTTCCAAGCACCTAGCCGCATCACAAATTTTGGGATCTGCGGTAAATACGCCCGCCACATCTGTATTAATTTCACAATATGTCGCATCGAGTGACGCTGCAATTGCAACAGCTGTGGTATCAGATCCACCTCGTCCAATCGTTGTGATTGCACCTGTGGAATCAATTCCTTGAAATCCTGCCACAATCACAACCGGCATATCGCTCAATGCACGATGAATAATTTGTGAATCAATGGATGCTATGCGTGCACAACCATGATGTGAATCCGTTTGAATACCCGCTTGAAAACTTAAAAATGTCTGACTTGGAATATTATAATGCTGCAAACACATGGCAAATAGCGAAATACTCTCCTGCTCACCTGTGGCCAGTAACATATCCATAAACTGTGGGTTTGGCTCACTGTGCATTTGCTTGGCCAGCTCATATAATGCATTGGTACGACCCGACATCGCAGATAATACGATCACCTGTTTATCACAGTCATTCAACGATGACTTGATTTGACGCGCAATATGATGCATTCGCTCAAAATCACCAATAGAAGTACCGCCATATTTTTTTACAATAATACTCATGATCGTGATTTTACCTTTATTTTATGAATGGCATGCCCCACCGCATCCGCGCATGCTTCGGAAAAAATTTCACTGATGGTTGGATGTGCGTGAACTGCAGATTCAATATCGTGAACAGTCAGTGATTGCTGTAATGCAAGCGCAGCTTCTCCCAAAATAGTCGATGCATGCTCGCCAATAATATGCACGCCTAGTAACTTCTCTGTTTCAGCATGCGCATACACAGTTATTTGTCCATCTGTCGTTAGATCGCATTGCGCTTTACCATTGGCGGCATATGAAAAACTCCCTGTGGTAAAGGGAATATCCATGGCCTTGAGTTCATCCACACTGTAGCCAATGCTTCCTATTTCGGGGATTGTAAAAATTGGCGATGGTATAATGGAATCGTTAGGAAACGCCTTGATGGGAGAATGGATATTTTTCAACACTCTCTGGTCAGAAGAAAAAATATAATCCACGCATCGACATGCATCGGCACTTGCTTTATGCGCAAGCATCGTACCACCAATCACATCACCGATCGCATAAATGGATGGATTGCTCGTTTGGTAATCGTCGTTCACCTGTATGGCGTCATCATCTCTCATGCACACATTGGCGAGCTCACAATTTAACGATTGAGTATTGGCCATTCGCCCCGCTGCTAGCAGCAGCTTATCACATCTGTGCTCGATATTAGTTGAATCCATTATATGAACTGCATTATCAGCAATGTCTAACGAATTAACCGATGTATTTAAAATCACTTTTATGCCGCGTTTTTTCATGCGGCGCATTAACTGGCGCGACAGCATTGCATCCATTTGAGGCAATAATGTATCTGTAATTTCCATCAATGTGATATCCACGCCAAACGCGTGCAGCAAACATGCAAACTCACAGCCAACAACCCCGCCACCAATGATCATCATGGATTTAGGCAAGGCATCCCATTGCAATACATGATCGCTGGTCACAATATAATGACCATCCACCGTTATGCTTGGGATGGCTTTCCATGATGACCCTGTCGCGATAATAATCTTATCCGCAGAAATCGCTTGCCCATTATCCAAGAAAATAGCGTTTGGATTTATAAATGACGCACGTGCATGAATGACATCCACCCGGTGACTGGCAAGCAATGATTCCACACCCTTTTTCAAACGTGATACAACCGACAGTTGCCGTAACTTTGCTGCATGATAATCAAATGAGGCCTCTGACATGGAAATTCCAAGATCTTTAAGATTAGGCACATTGGCCCATGCATGTGCACTTGCTATCAATGCTTTTGTTGGAATACATCCTTTATTTAAGCAAATGCCGCCCACATCACTTTCTTCAATAAGCGCTACATTCACATCATGAGAAGCTGCACGAATAGCGGCCGTATACCCTGCAGGTCCTGCGCCAATTATAATCAAATCATAATTCATGAGAAAATCCTTTTTGTACAAAAATCTGGCGAGTATATTCATCGATAATTTTAATATGAATCCATAAGGTATGATCTGGAAATGCATCTGGAAATAAATTGGCCCACTCGACAAGGCATAGTCCGTGACTATCACAATAATCGTCAAATCCAATATCCATCAATGCATCCACATGATTCAAGCGATAAAAATCAAAATGGTACAGTGGCATATATTGACCTGCATATTCATTGACCAATGTAAATGTTGGCGAGCGGACATAAGTAGACTCAGGCACATGAAATGCCGATGCAATGCCTTGAACAATGCATGTTTTTCCAGCGCCCAAATCACCCACAAGAGCAAGAATATCACCTGCTTGCAATTGCTGAGCTAGCGCAATTGTCCAGTCAATGGTTTCATCTGGGCTATGTGTAGTAATGGGAGAATTCAAAAACGCCCACCTACTGTGTTGTTCATCAATTGATTTCAGCATATTTAATTATCTCTGACTATTGCTTACAGATTCAAAAGCATGTGTAAGTGATTTAATAACATCCGATGTAATCAGCGTACGCTCCGAATGTTTTTTAGCTGCAATATCTCCCGCCAGGCCGTGGATATACACCGCGGCCATGCAGGCATCAAATGTACTCAAATTTTGCGCAATCAACGATGCAATAATACCGGTTAAGGCATCGCCCATACCCGCAGTTGCCATTCCTGGATTACCTGTGGGATTGATAACACACATACCACATGGATCACAAATCACTGTTTGAAATCCCTTTAAAATAACATAAGCATTTGTTTGTAATGCAAGTTTCTTTGCCATATTGATACGATCAGATTGAATATGCGCTGGTTCCGTATTCATCAATCGCGCCATTTCCCCTGGATGCGGCGTTAACACAGATACCCCTTTGCGCTGTGGCAATACACGGATATCCAAATTATTTAATCCATCGGCATCAATAATCAATGGCATGCTTGTCTGCTGAATAAACTGATTTACAAATGTACGCGTTTCAGCGCGCGTTCCAATGGCAGGACCAATAACCACTGCATGAGCTTTTTTCACCAATGCAATCGCTTGATTAAGGCCGTCTGGGTGAAATGCCCCTGTATCTTGATCGGCCACCATATCGCACATAATCTCTGCATGTCTGGCATCAAATCTCACAAAGGCTTTCTGAGGTAGAATATAAGAACCTAGTCCGCAGCCACTTCGAAGCGCGGCCATTAATGCCAAATATCCCGCACCTAAATGCCCCCGTGAACCAGAAACTACCATTACATGCCCAAAATTTCCTTTATGACTATGCTTATCCCGAGGTTTTAAATGCATATTAAACAAATTGGGTTCTGCAAGAATCATATCCGTTTGCATTGATTGAATAATATGAGCAGGAATGCCAATCGCTACAACATCCAATGACCCCACATGATCAGGACCACTGGCCAAATAAAAACCTCGTTTTGGATTTTGGAATGTAATGGTTGCATTAGCTCGCACTGCAATCCCCTTCACAGTTCCAGTATCTACACACAAGCCTGATGGCGTATCAACAGATATAATGGTTGCATGGGCTGTATTGACCAACGATATCGCCCGCGCATATATGCCTATGACATTTTGTGACAAACCAATGCCAAAAATTGCATCTATAATATGGGTGGATTGAAAAATAAGGGAATTAAATGCATTTAATTCTGATATTTCAGTGGCATAAAAAATATGTGGAGTAATAGCTGCCAGCTGCTCCCAATTCGCTCTTGCATCAGGGGACAGTTCATCGCTATGTGCAAGTAACAACACATTGACCTGGTATCCCCATGTAATTAAATACCTGGCACAAACAAGGCCATCCCCGCCATTATTTCCTTTACCAGCAATGATAAGAATTTGAGATTTCGACGTATTGCATTGAGACTTAATTCGTTCTGCCAATGACAAGCCTGCTTTTTCCATCAAACGCATGGATGGAATATGATCATTTTCAATTGATTGACGATCAGCACTGCGCATTTGCTGTGATGAAAGTATATACATACCTACAACGACTGGCCTTCAAGTACAATATTGGCAATTCCATAATTGCCATCATGTGATATCATGAGATGAACATTATCTATTTTTCGTTGAGCCACTAACTCCGCAACCTTGCCATAGGTATTAATCACCGGACGATCATCTTTTTGATCTATTTCAATATCAGAAAAACGAATACCTTTTTGATCGCGAGAAAACAGCGCTTTAATATACGCTTGCTTGGCAGCAAATCGAGTTGCAAACCGCTGAGCAGGGTGTTTTTTTGTATTACAATACTTAATTTCTCTATCCGTAAATACGCGTTTTAAAAAACGCTCTTTCCAACGGAATATCATATTTTCCAACCGCCTCACATCAACTAAATCCACACCAATTCCTATGATCATTCAATACTCCTTAATTTAAATGAGAACTGATCAGCCCTGCAATTTCATTGGCAATCACGTCCACACGTTGATAATTTTTGCCCTCTACCATCACACGCGCAATATTTTCCGTTCCTGAATAGCGAATTAATAAACGTCCATCATCGCCCAGTTCTGTTTTATAGCTATTCACTGCACGGGATAATTCTGGGATACTATCAAATTCCAATCGACGCATAATCTCAACATTCACATTCACCTGTGGATATGGATCAAATACTGTGGCAAGCATTGATAAAGGAATATCGTCGCGCTTCATAATCTCTAGTATTTTTAGCGCACCTACCACTCCATCACCTGTAGTATTATGATCTAAAAAAATCATATGCCCGGATTGTTCGCCACCTAAATTCGCATCATACTCACGCATCATCGCGATCACATGACGATCGCCAACACCTGCACGGCACACACGAATATCATGGTCATTAAGCACCGCATCCAATGCCAAATTGCTCATCACCGTTGCAACCACCGTATCATTCTTTAGCTTTCCTCGCTTTTTCAAATTAATTGCAGCAAGCGCCATTATCGCATCGCCATCAATAATATGACCTTTTTCATCACACATGATCAATCGATCTGCATCGCCATCAAGTGCAATACCAACATCCGCGCCTGTCATTTGAACGAGCTGACACATTTTTTCAGGGTGAAGTGACCCACAACCATCATTGATATTGATACCGTCTGGAGTTATTCCCAAAGTAATTACTTCTGCGCCCAATTCTTCCAATACCAATGGGGCTGCTTTGTATGCTGCGCCATGCGCGCAGTCTAGAACAATTCGAAAACCAGATAAGTTTAACTTATGTGGAAATGCATTTTTTAGAAACTGTATATAGCGACCTTGTGCATCATCAATACGCCACGCACGACCAATATGCTGTGATTGCGGCACTTGAATATCCTTTAATTTGGATTGAACTAACGATTCCATTTCTCTTTCCATCGAATCCGGCAATTTATAGCCAAATCGATCAAAAAACTTAATCCCATTATCATCATATGAATTGTGTGACGCTGAAATAACAATACCTGCATCAGCCCGCATACTACGGGTAATAAATGCAATGGCAGGTGTAGGCAATGGGCCAACGAGCATTACATCCGCACCCATCGAACAAATACCTGAAGATAATGCGGTTTCTAGCATATACCCGGAAAGCCGTGTATCCTTACCAATCACAATACGTTGTTTTTGATTTCCATTTTTGAATACAGCTGCTGCAGCGCGACCTAAATTCAGAATTAATTCAGGCTCCATTGGATAGCAGTTGGCTTTACCACGAATGCCATCTGTACCAAATAAACGTTTTTTTTGTTTCATCTTTTGCCCCCCCTGACAGACGAATGCTTCTACCTGATAGAATCTATGAACTCAAGAAAATAACAGTTGATTCAGACTGTGTCAAAAAATGTTCGTAAATATAATTAATATCAACATGTCAACTTACAGCGACAATGCATATAAATATCAATAAAGCGTCTTGCTGATAGGACATCATGCATCCGTAATATTGTAGCGCCTTTCTCAATGGAAATGGGTATGGTTGCAAGAGTGCCATCTTGCCGTGATTCTATATTAGGGTTGTTCAACAGTTCCATATCCATATTACTGAGGTGGCCGATAAACGACTTACGTGAGCTCCCTATTAAAAGGGAATATCCCAATGATTTAAACTCATTTAAATTTTCTAAAATACACAAATTATCCATTACGGTTTTTCCAAACCCAATGCCTGGATCCAATATAATATTTTCTTTTTTTATGCCTGCTGCAATTGCCTTTGCAATGGCATAATTAAAATAGTCGATGATCTCAGACACAATGTCATCATACTGTGGGTCAATCTGCATTGTATCGGGCGTACCCTGCATATGCATTAAACAAATGGGCACATTGCAATTAGCCGCAATCTGAGGCATTGCCACATCCAAATGCATTGCGCTAATATCATTGATCATATTAGCACCTGCCTCACAGGCATTTGCTGCAACAACTGATTTTGTAGTATCAATCGAAATAGGAATTTGGCTATATTGTCGAATTGCTTGAATAATAGGAATAACGCGCCCTAGCTCTTCATCTATACTTACTGACACTGCTCCTGGACGAGAGGATTCGCCACCAATATCAATGATATCTACACCTTGCTCAATCATTTGCAATGCATGATCGAGCGCATCCTGAGTATGAAAGAAATGACCACCATCTGAAAAAGAATCCGGTGTTACATTCAAAATACCCATTAACACAATACCGGATGTATTGGAGTTAAATGATAGATTGCCAATATTCATTAGGCACGGCCGACTGCATCTGTTGATATAGTCACATCGCTTAAATCTTCTGCCTCAGGTAAAATAGTATCATCTTCTTTTTGTGTGGATTTCGAACAATCTGTTTTTGGAATGATAAGTTCTTCACCACGGAACAAGGCTTCAATTTGCTCCAGTGATAATGATTCATATTTTAAAAGTCCTTGCGCGAGTATTTCCAGTTGATCATTCTTTTCAGTCAACAGTTGCAATGCCTGTTCATACCCAGCAGTTACCAAGGATTTAACCTCGACATCAATATCATTGGCTGTATTTTCGCTATAATTGGTTTGTTTGGATATTTCCCTACCGAGAAAGATTTGTTCGTCATTTTTGCCAAATGCCAATGGCCCCATCTTTTTACTCATACCCCATTCACATACCATGCGCCTGGCTAATTCTGTAGCCCGCTCAATATCATTTCCTGCGCCTGTTGTGGGATCATCAAATATAAGTATTTCCGCAGCTCTACCACCCATTAAGGTAGCAATATTAATCTTACAGAATTTTTTATTCTGAGTATATCTATCATCCGTAGGTAATTGCTGTGTGAGCCCTAATGCACGACCTCTTGGAATAATAGTCACCTTATGAATGGGATCTGCACCTGGTAAACTCATGGCAACCAATGCATGCCCTGCTTCATGATAGGCTGTAATTTTTTTCTCATCATCAGAGATAATCATACTTTTTCTCTCAGATCCCATCATTACTTTATCTTTAGCCAAATCAAAATCACACATTTCAATCACTTTTTTGGATGCTTTTGCTGCAATTAATGCCGCCTCATTCACAATATTTTCTAAATCCGCACCTGAAAAACCGGGAGTTCCTCTGGCTATCTTGGATAAATCTGCATCGTCAGCCATGGGTTTATTGCGAGAATGCACGTTTAAAATGGCTTCCCGTCCACCCACATCCGGTGTTGGCACAACAACACGACGATCAAATCGACCCGGACGAAGCAATGCAGGATCCAATACATCCGGACGATTGGTTGCTGCCATAATGATTACACCATCATTGGATTCAAAACCATCCATCTCAACAAGCAATTGATTTAATGTTTGCTCCCGTTCGTCATGGCCACCACCTAAACCAGCACCGCGTTGACGACCCACCGCATCTATCTCATCAATAAAAATAATACATGGGGCATTTTTCTTTCCTTTTTCAAATAAATCACGCACACGCGATGCACCCACGCCAACAAATAGTTCAACGAAATCAGAGCCAGACATGGAATAAAAAGGCACATTTGCTTCACCAGCAACAGCTCTAGCAATCAATGTTTTGCCCGACCCAGGAGATCCCATCAATAATACACCCTTAGGGATACGACCACCTAATACAGTAAAACGTTTGGGTTCTTTTAAGAATGAAATGATTTCATTCAGCTCTTCTTTAGCTTCATCCACACCAGCAACATCCGCAAAGGTTACTTTTTTCTGATTATCCTCCACAAGTTTTGCCTTGCTACGACCAAAATTCATGGCCTTACCACCACCCGCTTGAATTTGCCGCATTGTAAATAAAAATATTGCAAAAATAACAATCAAAGGGCCCCAGCTAAACAGCAAGGTATTCCAAAATGACGATTTTTCCTCTAATTTGAATTTAACAATTACATTGCTTTCATCGAGTGTTTTTAAGATATGTTCGGACACAGGACCGACTGTTTTGAATTTTCCACCACCCGTTGAATACACACCTTGAAATTCGTTTCCTTGAATTGATAATGAAGATATATGATTATTTCGAATCGCATCTAAAAATTCAGAATAACTAATTTCTGCAATGCTTGACACTGGTTGATTAAATGTTCGCAGTGCAAATATCGATATCAAAATAATCAGCAGCCATAAGGCCCATGTTTTTTGTGGTTGATTAAATTTTTTCCCTAAATTGAACGCCATAAACGCCTCCTAAAAAATGGCCTCTAGATTATATCAGAATTATTATTTGAGCAACTTAAATATAGAAACTGCCCTAAAATGGATGTTTTGAGGGTCCATTCCATAATAATTCGATATATTTTCCTTTAGCTATAAACGTGCCCTGACATGGCAATGAATACTGACCACCATGTTCACTATAGATTAAATACCGCATTCGATCCAGATGATCTCTATTTAAATCAATTGCATTCCCCTCAATATGCTTGAATGCAAGGATTAATACGCGCTTAAGTATTGAAATATGCAATGCGCGTAATGCCTGACGACATAGAGTTAACTTGCCTGTAGTTTGAGAGACATTGCAATCTTTCCAAGCAGAATCAGCCATGTGTGATAAATAGTCATCATCCTCATGCATTGATCGACTCATATCGTATATATGCTCACAGGCCTTTGGATTCAATGATTCAATCAGTGGCATCAGATGATGGCGCACTTTATTGCGCATGTAATAATCCGACTGATTGCTCACATCATCGCGATAGGTAATATTAAAACGCGTGGCATACGCATTTAGATCTGCCTTTCGGCAAGCAAGCAATGGGCGAATAATGTGGTAATTATTAATTTCCTGATAGATATGCATTCCCTTTAGACCATGCAATCCAGCGCCACGAATCATATGTTGCATAACAGTTTCAACCTGATCATCCATATGATGCGCTAATAATAATGTATCTATATGATATTTACCCTGCAATTGCTTAAAAAAATCATATCGACATATACGTGCTTGCAATTGTATGCCATGGACATCGCCCAACTGACCGCGATGACCCTCGTATTTAAACCCATATAATTGAGATTGCTTCATGACCAATGACTCATCCATGTCACTATCCTGAGCACGAAGACCATAGTTAACATGTGCAACAATAATGCGCATATCATGATGCTGTTGATATCGATGGAGCAGATGCAATAAAACCATGGAATCCAGCCCACCCGACACACCGATAATAGCTGTGCGCTGTGGCATATAGGAGTCGACTATTCGTTTTATATGTGGATACAGCATAATTATGCATTCCGATAGGACTCAGCAACGCTCGCATAGCGTTTTGCTGATGAGATGATCATGTCCCTTTCATTATCCGTAACATTACGTTTGACTTTACCGGGCATACCCATGACCAAACTATTTTCAGGAATTACAGTTCCTTCTGTAATCAATGCCCCGGCTCCAACAATGGAATTTTGTCCAATACGCACATGATTCATAATTGTCGCACCCATGCCCACGAGAACATTATTATCAATGTGACATCCATGCAAAATACAACCATGCCCAACTGTCACATAATCGCCTATGTAAATATCCGCATCCTCATCCACATGCAACACGCATGCATCTTGAATATTTACACACTCGCCTATTATGACTTGATTAACATCTGCACGAATAACCGCTTGAAACCAAACGCTTGAATTAATCCCGCATTGAACATCGCCTATCAATGTCGCATTTGGCGCAATAAAGCATGAATCATGAATTTGTGGTTGTTTGTTGTTTTTTAAAAAATACATATACCGTCTTTCATAGTGCTACTTACCCGCGGGATAACGCTGAAAATGACTATTTTTGAACAACCTTTTTAAATACGATAATACCGATTCCACCTCCCAGCATATCCGCGATCCAATCGTAAATATCAGCATTTCGTGCATGAACAAATAACTGGTGAATTTCATCACTCAGTCCATATAAACCAACAATGATCAGGGCAATGCCCCAAAAATATTTTTTTTTCAAACAGAATGTATTTAGCATAAATGCTGTTAGACATCCAAATACCGCATACAATATAATATGCGCCACTTTATCCAAATGGGGAATATGAATTGAATGAGAAGATACTTGAAAGGATTGAGATGATAGAAAAAAAATTAAACATGCATATGCAACAAGATATAGAAGGCGATACCTAAAGGGAAGCCCTTTTAAATGCGTATTTTTCAACAGTTTCATTAACGAATTCATAGGCATTACATCTTATATTTGCCAAAATCATCTGGCGATAAATTTTCAAGAATTTCTGTCCACTTTTGTTGATTTTCTGAATTCAGATGATTTTCATCCGATAGATCAATCTTGCGTGATTTTTCCACCACATGCCTGGCTACAAAAATAGGCGCACCTGTTCGAAGTGCCAGTGCAATGGAATCTGATGGACGCGCATCCAATGAAACTTCTTTATTCTCATGTAAAATTAAAATCCGCGAATAAAATGTATTATCCGCTAAATCATGTACTTCCACGCGATTGACCTGGCAATCTGTCACTTCTAAAATACGCTTAAGTAAATCATGTGTCATGGGCCGGGATAGTTTTATTTTTTCAAGCTCTGTGGCAATAGAGCTAGCTTCAATTAACCCAATCCAGATTGGCAATGCACACTTTTCATCCATGTCCTTTAAAATAATAATCGGCATGCTGGTAAACGGATCTATGGTTAAACCAGTGACCTTCATGTTTATGAAATCATCCGTTAACTTGAGTGCGTCTGTCATATGACTATCTCCCCGTGCAATGAATGCATATGCGCATTTGTAATCTTTACATTCACAAATTGGCCAACATTGTCTGAACTACCTGCAATATGAATGATACGATTATCCGGTAGGCGGCCAGAAAGCAAGCCTTGATTCATACTGTCCAATCCAAATATTAACGCTTGATCCAACTGGCCAATGCGCATCATATTTTTTTCTTTTGAGATTTGCCGTTGCAATGTTAGCAATTCTTCCAAGCGATTTTCTTTGATCGCATTTGAAATATCATCGGTCATTGTCCGATCCGCATAGGTGCCAGGTCGAGTTGAATATTTAAAGGCAAAGCATGAATCAAATTTAACCTCATTCATAAAGGACAATGTTTCGTCAAACTCCGCATCGGTTTCACCTGAAAACCCAACGATTAAATCCGTTGTGATTGATATGGATGGGGTTGATTCGCGCAACTCATTGCATATGTCTATGAATTTATCTCGCGTATAACCGCGACGCATGCGCGCTAGTACCGCGCTAGAGCCAGACTGTGCAGGCAAATGAATATGCGGACAAAGCCGTGGCTGTACTTTAAATAGATCGATCAATTCATCGCTTACGTCCTTTGGATGCGGCGATGCAAAACGAATACGCGCTATACGGGTTTCATCGCATATATGCCGAATCAACCCGGGAAAAGACATGTCGTCATTGGAAATACTTCGCTTAGCATGATAGGAATTTACTGTTTGGCCAAGCAGAGTTACTTCCTTAACACCTTGCTGCTCTAATTGACGGATTTCTGAAATAATATCCTTGGGTGCACGGCACACTTCTTTACCGCGTACTGAAGGCACAATGCAATAACTACACGCGCAATTACAGCCTTTCATGATCGCAATAAATGCAGAATTAGTATCCGCACCTGGCAAAACTTGATCAATAAATTGATAATCACCCGGTGTATCAACCAGTGTTGCATGGCAATAACGCTCGCCTTTTTTTGCTGTTTGCATGAGATTGGGCAGAGTTACAATTTGATCCGGACCAAAAGTAAAATCAATATATTTAAACTGTGTTAACAAACGCTCTTTTTCCTGCTGTGCCACACATCCGCATACAGCAACAATGGTATTGGGCCGCGCTTGTTTGACTTGCTTTGCACGCCCAAAGTCACTAAACGCTTTGTGCTGAGCCTTTTCACGGATTGTACAGGTGTTAAATAGGATAAAATCGGCTAATTTCATTTGATCTGTGGCCTGATAGCCCAATTCATTTAGCAAAAGCCCTATTTTTTGGCTATCATGAACATTCATCTGGCAGCCATAGGTTTTGATATAATACAGTAAATTTGTATCTGACATTTTGAGGGCAGTCCCTTAAAAGATTGAGTGATATAGAACAGATCAAATCAATGTACAGCCATATTGAAAACTAAATTAATAACCTTTTTCAATTTTTAGACCATCAATTAATTTTTCAACATCTTCATCATAGACCATGTCATCGAATGGTAATAACGCGTCCTGCATATCGGAAAAATTCTCACGGATAAATTCATCGACACTACCATCTTGCATACCCGCAAGTGCTTTGGCACCTATTTGTTCGGGTGTAGAAGTTGGGTCATTTTCACACAAATTCTCAATGTATGCATTCAAGCGTTTGGCCGCTTGTTTTTTTTCATTTTCTTTGATTTTTTTCCAATTTTTCAAATAATGAAGACGGCAAAACCCATTGGTCGTTGCCATATCCTGACAGTCATCTGCTCTGCATATTTTTATTTTAGCCATAATTGTTTTTAGTATTTAACAGCTACATGCATATCCGTCAACTAAAACACCCATTTTTCAGCATTCCTATTGTTTGACCCGAATGATTATTTAATGCATTAATCATCGCATGACCAAACTCATTGAATGCGTCCCCAATATTAGCTGTGGCA
This sequence comes from uncultured Myxococcales bacterium, assembly GCA_964480565.1. Taxonomy (GTDB): domain Bacteria; phylum UBA10199; class UBA10199; order 2-02-FULL-44-16; family JAAZCA01; genus CAYZSU01. The sequence continues at coordinate 18,377 of CAYZSU010000027.1, forward strand.
ATAATCCGCATATTATCAATACGATTGCTGATGCCATTACATCAGTGCCAGGCATCACATTAATGCATATGGATGTGGGCAAATCCGTCAACCGCACCGTATATTCATTTATTGGCCCTTCGAATGCGGTATACACTGCAGCAATTGCAACCATTCGCATGGCATACAATTTAATCGATATGCGCGACCAAACAGGCACCCATTCTCGCCTTGGTGCATGCGATGTCTGCCCATTCATTCCTTTTGCTGAAGCAACTATGTCAGATTGCACACAACTTGCGCATCGCGTCGCTAAGCAAGTCGCAGACAAACTAAATATACCTGTATATTTATATGCGCATGCTGCACAGAAGAACAATCGTATATCTCTTCCAATAATTCGAAATGGCCAATATGAAGGCCTTGCAAGGAAATTATCTGATCCTGCCTGGCAACCGGATTATGGACCATGTGCGATCAATCCACAATTTGGCGCCATCTCTATTGGTGCACGCAATATCATGCTCGCTTATAATATTAATTTAAATACAACCGATGTGGCCATTGCTAAGCGCATTGCATCACAGATTCGGGAAAGCGGCCACGGAATAAATACGCCAGTTCCTCAAGAAATAAAAGACCTTCCCCCTAAAGATGCGACACATTATGGCCAGTTTAACGGTGTTCAAGCGACGGGCTGGCATATTCCAGAATATAACTGCGCGCAAATCACTATGAATATTCATAATATCGCTACATCGAAGCTATATATCATATATGAAACATGCCGTTTATTAGCAGAATCATACGGGTATCATGTCACAGGCAGTGAAATCATCGGCATGGTACCTAAATCCGTATTGATCGATGCCGGACGTTTTTTTGCACCAACACAATGCGTAAATAATGATGCAGAGTTTATCGATATTGCATGCAATGAATTGAATTTAAATGACAAGAACGTGTTTAATCCGGATACGCGCATTATTGACTATATGATTTCAGACTTATCCCGCTGATCAGGCACAGTTTTCCACAATAATGGCCGTGCCCTCACCACCACCATTGCAAATAGCTGCCATGCCATAGCGCTTATTTTGGCATTTTAATGCATGCACGAGCGTCGTTAAAATACGCGCCCCTGACGCACCGATGGGATGGCCCAATGCCACTGCACCACCATTGACATTCACTTTTTCAGGATCAAGTCCCAATTCAATCGTAGCTGCCATAGTAACCGCTGCAAAGGCCTCGTTGATCTCGAATAAATCAATATCCGCTACTGTCAAATTTGCTTTTTGAAGTGCTTTTTTCATGGCATCAATGGGTGCTGTGGTAAACCACTCCGGCGCATGCGCATGCGCGCCGTGCGATACAATACGTGCCATAGGCGCAATATGATGCGTATCAATATAGGCCTTGCTAGCGACTATAAAGGCGGCGGCACCATCGGCGATTGAGCTGGCATTGGCTGGCGTAATCACACCGTCGGATTTAAACGATGGTGTTAATGCACTTATTTTATCAAATTTTACGCGCGCTGGCTCTTCATCTATCTCACAAATAATAGGATCCTGACGGCGCCTAGGAATGGACACAGGTACGATTTCATCCTTAAAATAGCTATTGTCAATGGCAGCCTGAGCACGCTGATAGCTAATAGCCGCAAAAGCGTCCAGGTTTTCGCGTGTTAGATTGTACTTGGTCGCACATAATTCCGCGCATAACCCCATATGCTGATCCGTAAACCCATCCCATAATCCATCCTGAATCATGCTATCAATTAGCTGGCCATGCCCCAACCGGTAGCCCTGCCGCGCTTTTGGTAAAATATATGGCGCGTGACTCATGGACTCCATGCCGCCAGCTAACACCAATTGATTATCCTGACAACGAATGCTTTGATCCGCAAGTATCACCGCTTTTAAGCCGGAGCTGCACACTTTATTTAAAGTCGTTACATTGATATGATTGGGCAACCCCCCATATATCACAGCTTGCCGTGCCGGTGACTGACCCATGCCAGCGCTGAGCACGCAGCCCATAAAGAGTTCATCCACATGATCGGGCGACAATGCCTTCCCCCTAATCATCGCAGACAATACTTTAGCACCCAACTCCGCACCATTAAAGCCACTTAAAGCTCCCATCAAACTACCAATGGGCGTGCGTTTTGCTGAAATGATATAGCTATATGTCATAAACATTCCTTTTTATTGGCAATCATATGGATATTTATCTGCCAGCGATTTAAAATCTGCCAACGCATCCGCGCTTAAATCTGAAGGCGGAACAATGCGAATCACCACAAATTGATCTCCGGTAACGCCTTTTTTACCAAGTACTGGCGCACCTTTGCCTGCCATACGAAATGTTTTTCCACTGGAGGTTCCTGCAGGCACTTTCATTTTCACCTTATTGCCCATTGTCGGCACATCAATGGATGTGCCAAGCACCGCATCATAAATACTAATCGGAATATCCGCATAAATATCCGCACCTTCACGCCGAAATATGGCATGCGACGCCATATGAATGCGTAAATATAAGTCCCCTGAATTGCCACCATACTGACCTGGCTGGCCTTTTCCTGCAATTCGCACTTTCGATCCATCATCCACACCCGCAGGCACTTTGACTGTTAGCTTTTCAATAGAAGTGCCGCGTTTTACAGAAATTTGACATTCTTTGCCACTAAGAGCCTCTTCAAAATCAATATTTAAATCCGCATAGGTATCCTGACCTTTTTTAGCAGCAGGTCCTTTTCGTGTAGTGCGCTGTCTTGGCTGTGCGCCAGGCCTGCGAACACCACCCATATTGAACAATTCGCTAAATATATCCCCCATACCACCCATATCATCCATCGAAGAATGACGGCCGTGACTGCCCGCCCCTCCCGTATTCCATCGGATATTATTAAAGGGATTCCCATCTTGGCCAAAACCGCTGGGGCCACCAGAAAATCCAGTTTGCCCGAACATATCGTATTGCTGTTTTTGTTTTGAATCAGAAAGCACTGCATAGGCTTCAGATATATCCTTAAACCGCGTTTCTGCGCTTGAATTACCCTTATTGACATCCGGATGATATTTCTTTGCTAATCGCCGATACGCCTTTTTAATCTCTGAATCGCTCGCATTTTTTTGCACACCTAATACATTATAATAATCTGTCATGCCCGGCAATATGTTGATTGATCGTCCTATTGTCAATGCCAAAGACATAAATAAATGACGAGATTATCCATAAAATTGACATTTTTTGATTCATTCGTATGTTGCGCCCAATGCCTGGCACCGTAAATTGACGTTTCCAACACCTCCTTTTGGGCACACCATGACGCATACGGACTATACATTTATGTCTTTCAAAATATAGTACGCAACAAATTCTAATAGTTGCCGATAATAATGGAACTGGTGAAAAAATAGATTCCCACGCGCAAGCGCGTGCTACTGAAGCGGGCAAGCCCATAGAAATCTACCCAGCTTGCAAAGCAAGCGAGACAGGGGAGGCTCCAATGGCTTTTACCGGTGGAGGGGGCTTTGCCAAGCCCCTAAAAATAGATGGAGAAATTATGACAACACTATGTAATCGATATACAACACATCAAGATGCATGCCTAAGTATGATCAAAAAATGCGATGCATCACAACCCATCCGCATTGGCGATAAAAGCTATTTATTTCAGGATAAATCCCATTGCCATACAATGATTGCCGTAAATTTTATTCCTTTACTGAAAAAAGGCCGCGCCTATGATGCATCCTGGCAAGCTGTAAAGAAAACGCCTTATAAGCAATCCCCTTCAAAGAAAGAAAATGTATCGCATCATTTATGCGCACAAACATCATTTGCGCCAAAATCTATGGGGAATATTGATAGCCCTATCCAATCGCAAACAGTAACCATTAACATTCCCACAAATCAACAAATGATGCCGATTGCACCCAAGGTATTTTATCAATTCAAACAGGATACAACAGAACAAGGAATATGCATGGACTATGCAATATCACCAAATGGCACACATATCGATCGATTAACACATCGAATATGCACCCACGGGCAAATATTTAACTGGTCTGAAATTGCATTTGAAATCCAACGGACACCACCACTATCCCATAGCATACAGAATATATCCGCAATACGATTCATTCATGCTCAATAGGTATTTTCTATTTTGAAGATGAAAACGATTAACAGAAACTGTAAGAACTTAAAGATTCCCGAGCTGGGAGCATGTTCGAGCTCGGGAATGACAATCATAAATCACACTCGCACTTTTTACTCGGATCAACTCTCCATCTTGCGTTTGTAATCACATTCACTATTACCACAGACAAAATTATCATCCGTGCCGCGTTTGGCATATTTCTCGAGTAAGAAGGCATAATCGCATTTTGGGCATTTTTCATTGATGGGTTTATCCCATACCGCAAATTCACAATCTGGATATTTATCACAGGCATAGAAAATACGACCGCGACGTGTACTTTTTTGAACCAATGCACCGGACTCACACTTCGGACAATGGACGCCAGTACCAATGGACTTGGTATTTCGACAGTCTGGATATCCTGAACACGCCAAAAACTCGCCAAAACGTCCCATTTTCAACACCATACTTTTACCGCATTTATCGCAGTTCTCATCAATCATAGTATCCTCTTTCACCTCGATTTGCCCGTCAGCCTTCTTAGCAAACTCTTTTGTTGACTTACACTCTGGATATGCAGAACAGGCTAAGAATTCACCATGCCGCCCCCACTTTATCACCATCATATTATCGCATTTTTCGCACTTGATATCCGTCTCTACTTGTTCACCCTTTACATTGCGCATACTCTGCTTTGCATCAATGACTGCTTTATCAAAAGGACCGTAAAACTCGGATAATACAGTGGTCCATGTTAATTTCCCAGCCTCAATATCATCCAGCTTTGTTTCCATTTGCGCTGTAAACCCAATATCTAAAATTTTTGGAAAGCTCTCAGTAAGCAATGTATTCACTAATTTACCAAGATCTGATGGAAAAAACCGTTTTTGATCTTTGCTAGCATACCCTTTGTCCTGAATTGTACTCATAATCGATGCATAAGTAGATGGTCTGCCAATGCCACGTTCTTCCAACTCTTTGACTAATGAGGCTTCTGTAAACCGTGGTGGTGGTTGAGTAAAATGCTGATTGGCATCAATATTGAGCAATGCCAACAACTCACCCTCACTCAAATCCGGCAATAAATTATTTTCGTCCTCACCCTTTTCCTTTTTATCATCAATACTTTCCAAATATACGGAAATAAATCCTGGAAAACGCATCACCTGACCTGTGGCACGCAATATATATTTGCCTGCATGAACATCAAATGATGTTTGATCAAATATCGCCGGTTTCATCTGCGATGCCACAAAACGTCGCCAAATCAACTCATATAAACGATAGGCATCCCGCTCCAAAAAGGCCTTCACCTTTTCTGGCGGATAATTCACTGATGTGGGGCGAATTGCTTCATGCGCATCCTGTGCCGAGTTTTTGCTCTTATATTGAACAGGCTTATCCGGCAGCATGTCCTTGCCATATTTTTCAAGAATATAATCCCTGACTTGGCCAAGCGCCTCACCCGAAATACGCGTTGAATCCGTACGCATATAGGTAATTAAACCCACCGATCCGTCCACACCAATTTCAATTCCCTCATATAACATTTGCGCCAAGGCCATGGTTTTTTTTGCAGTATAGCCCAATTTCCTAGCAGCTTCCTGTTGTAACTTGGATGTAATAAATGGCGGTGTTGGATTGCGTTTGCGTTCGCGTTTTGTGATTTTAGCTAAATTAAACTCACAGGTTTTTAATTCGCTAACAATTGCAGCGGCATTATCTTCCGTTGAAATCTCAACTTTTTTTCCATCTATTTTAATGAGTTTTGCTTCAAAATCAGGTGTTTTGGATCCTTGTAACTTACTTACAATCGACCAATATTCTTGAGAATTAAAAGCCTCAATTTCTTGTTCTCTCTCACAGACAATGCGCACTGCCACAGACTGCACACGTCCTGCAGACAAGCCACGCCGCACCTTATCCCATAATAGCGGACTCAATCGATACCCGACCAATCGATCCAATACTCGTCTGGCCTGTTGTGCTTCAAACAAGCTTTGATTTAGCTCATCTGGATTATTAATCGATTTTTTAATCGCTGACTTTGTAATTTCATTAAATCGCGCGCGATAAATAGTCGGAGGATTTGACTTTGCAGCACGTTTAATTTTTTGCGCAATATGCCAGGCAATGGCCTCACCTTCCCGATCGGGATCGGGTGCCAAATAGACTGCATCACAGGTTTTAGCCTCATCAGTAATGCGTTTTAATACCTTATTTTTTCCATGAATGGTCACATATTTAGGTGTAAAATTTGCATCTACATCCACGCCAATTTCTTTTTTAGGTAGATCAATGACATGCCCAACAGACGCAATCACACTATATCCGCTTCCTAAATATTTTTTAATTGTTTTAGCTTTTGCAGGTGACTCAACAACAACTAGTGCTTTTGACATAACACTCCTCAGTTACATATTATTTTTGAGTAGTTTAAATCCAACATCATTCAAATGAATAAACCCATATTTTCAAGTCCAGATGCTTATCCACATCGTGATAAAAAAGTCCAGTATTTTTAAAAATTGGACTGCCAGAGACTGCCCTCAACATAGCAATTTTCAGGAAATGTTTAAAAAATAGTCAGATTATAGATGACCAATAACTATTCTATTTTTTACTGTTGAAAATGCATTTGATAATATCATGAAAAAACAGCAAATCCAATAAAATGAACATTTTAATAGTGTAATACTGAATTAAATTTGCTGAATAATGCAGAAAATGAGCGTTTTTTGGCAATTTTCAATATGTAAAATCACCTTCCAGAATACCCATAATATTTGCATTGGATAAAAACTGATCGAATAGCTCATTGCCAGAGGGGTTATTGGGCAATGATGTTTCCAATTGCATACGAATCCACCCTTGATCGAGCGGTGAAATTGTTTCTATGGAAATATCGTCCACATCAAAATCCACCAGCGCAGACATACCCTGCTTCACCTGTGACAAACTGAGTTCCCCTAATGCCACACGAATTCGAAATGACATATTGTCTAAAATCACGCGATTACCATCAAAAGACCCGCTGGCCACAACATCCTCTGATCCACTGATTACGAGCGTTGCAATCACCCCTGATGGTAATTGTGGAATTTCTTCACTGCGAAGCACCATCAATACATATGGAAAATCATTCATCTTTAAATGAATCGTATTCCCCTCTAATTGAAACTTAATGGGCCCTGAAATTTCAAGTGACTTTGGACCACCTGGCGCTAGGCTTGGAATATCAAGCAAAAAATCACCATCAAAACAAGCAGCGCCATTTCCAGGATAGCAATTCACAGAACCTGCTGAAATAGTTGTTTCACCTTGAGGTCCTTTTTCAGCATAGCCCACCAAGTGAATATAATAGATTTCTGTTTTTGGATAATCATATACGGCTTGAAGCACCGCACGATGAATGACTGGTTTTTCTGTGGCCGCTGCTTTGGCAATTTCATCTGGATGTTTTGGAATAAAACGCTCCTCTTCACCAGTCACCCAGCCATTGTAATTGGCAAGGCTTGTGTCCATATTTTTTGGTGAATATGACACAGTGACTTCCAAATAGCTATTGGGTGGAATAACAATATCAGTGGCATCTACAAGCTGTGCACCTACTTTTAACGACGCCATACGAAAATGCTCAGCAATATTTGAACCTCTATCAAATGCAATGCTACGAATATGTTGCTCATCTGTGGATGAATAATTGGACAAACGAAATACCTTTTGACTGCTTTGCGTAATCGCTGTTTTTGAAAATGACTCTGTCTGCCACTGGCTAAGCATGCCCGAATCTTCACAGGATATGCATAACATGATAATCATTAGAACAGCACCAATATATACTCGCATACTCTCCCCTTAATGGAATTGCCATTGGAAACGCCAATTTTGTAGATAACCCTCTTAAGCAATTTTCAAAATAAATGCACGACGCACATGCTTCCAAACCATTGCAAAAACACCCAAGTTACCTATCTAAAGGACAATCCCATGTCATATCGTTATCGGCAATTCTTCAAAAAAGTTGCGTGATAATAAAAAAATATTTTTTTATGCCTCATAGTATTGGGCACAATTGTGGAATGCCACATCATCCACAACCGGCAATGAACATTCAATCCGTACGATTAGTTTTTCTTTAGGGGCAATGTTCGTGCTCGTACGGTTTTTATGCGGGTTTCCGGGTTGTTGATTTTGCCCATATGATCAAATCATTATTATTGCATATACAATGAATCCTATTTCCATTTTAATGGATTATTTATAATGTATTCATAAATGCGATCATAATCCGTTTGATTCCGAATAATATGTTCATAATAATTACGTTGCCAAATCGTTTGGATGTGTATGTGTTCCAATTGAGGGACTACCCTCAAAATTGCTATTTTTCAACAGTCCCGACATTGAAAATGGGACTGTTAAGAAATAGCAATTAGTGGAGTTACTCCTATACGTCCCCTCATTTGATGACCACCTCATATCCGTATGAGACTACGGATTAAAATAGTTTCCCTAAAAATGCGAAAAGCCCCTAGTGTTCTAGGAGCTCAACGCCGACCGGAAATTTCCAATCCAACTTGTATTAATGATCAAAAAAAATATGATTGACAATCAAAACATAGAACTATTCTATCGCTTGTGCTAGAATAGTTCTCATGAAGATAAAGAGACCTATTTTCAATAGGTTATATGCTGAAAAACTGGAACCAGAGATATCTATTCTGCTTGGAACTCGACAAGTTGGCAAAACTACATTGATGCGGGATATGGAGTGTCAGGCAAAGCAGGATGGGCATACCACTGCGTTTTACAATTTAGAATCATCGTCTGATCTGGCAATATTTCATGGCAGTCATGCGGATATTGTCCATATATTAACCAATAATGTGGATATTATTTTCATCGATGAATTTCATTATTTAAATAATGCTTCCAAATTATTTAAAGAAATCTATGATTCCGAGAAAAAAGTAAAAATCTATGCCTCCGGTTCATCATCAGTTGAAATTCATAAGCATTTAAAGGAAAGTCTATCCGGTCGATTTCGTAAAACAATCATATATCCACTGATTCATAGTGAATTTGAACAAGCATATCCTGATGATTTCGCTGCTTTTTATCAGTGGGGAGGATTGCCAGGGTTGATACATCGGTCGAATCCTCATGATAAAATGGATCTGCTTGAGAATATTGTCAGCACATATATCACAAAAGATATTAAGGCCTTAATAAAGGAAGAAAATGTTCGTTCATTTAATGCAATGATCTATTACTTGGCTCAAAATCAAGGATCGCTCACTGTTTTTGCTAATATTGCGAGGGATACTGGTATCGCAGAATCAACCGTGTCCCGATATTTGGACATTATGGCACATACATATACATGTTACTCATTAAATAGTTATTCCACGAATCTAGCGAATGAATTAAAAAAATCAAAGAAATGCTATTTATATGATATCGGCATTCGAAATAGCATTTTAAAGGATTTTAGGGATGTGATGCACCGGGAGGATAAGGGATATATCTATGAAAGCTATGTATTGCATCACTTGCAGCCACAGCTATCCCCCAATATGGAATTGCGATTTTGGCGAACAAAAAAAGGTATGGAAGTTGATTTTATTTGTCTGAAGAATAGGCAGGCTATTCCCATTGAGGTAAAATCAGGCTTAACAGATGCGATAATACCCAAAGGGATGCGATCATTTTTAACCCTATATCCCAATACAATCTATGGCATTGTATTTAATGAGATGGTTCATGATCGTATTGTTACAAATGGACATGTGATTGACTTTTTACCGTTAGAGAAAGTTGCTCAATGCATGAGTTATATTGATAATATGATTCCCTAGATTGATTGTAATGGCTATCGGAAACATCACATTTGAATTCCACGCCCGATGGGCACTGAATTTTGAGACCACGATTATGAGACTACAGATTAAAATAGTTTCCCTAAAAATGCGAAAAGCCCCTAGTGTTCTAGGAGCTCAACGCCGACCGGAAATTTCCAATCCAACTTGTATTAATTATCACATATTTTTGTAAAGTACTTATACAACCATTTAGCCCGCTACGACTCCATTTGCGGCCTAATACCATCGATTTAGTGACTCTTTGAAAATCGCCTTATAAAAAACAACACCATCAATCCCATCAACCAATAATAAGAACCTGATTTTGTGTGATTCAAGCTGCACGATGTGCCAGCTTGCGCGCCTAAACCACTTAAGTCGACCTCCATCATATCTGAATCATCGCCATTTCTGCCAATCGTATGTTCGGGTATCTTCTCCCCTCGTTCATGAACGCCTGTTGTGGGCGCTGTGCCTCCTGGATTGGATCCAAAATCACCGATACCATCATGATCCAATGCCAACAACCGATTTGACGCATCCAACTCATCGCCAGCCAATGCAGGATCTTCCATTGGATTGTCCATAGCACCAGGTATCATGTCATCACCCAAGGGATCCGACTCTCCAGGCACCACATCCTGCCGACCCATAGGGCTTGGCAATTCAGACGGTGCCAGTTGTATGGACGCAATATCATCCTGACCCAGATCAAAGGGCTCGGATAAATGCGTTAATTGAGACTTATTATCCACATGCGCAAAAATTATTTTATTTTGATCGGGTTCACTCAGACCACTGCATTCAAATATGCAGTCGGGTTTTTTAAAGCAATCGCAATTGCCATTAATCGCGCAATCTAGCGCAATATCAGCGGTTAAACACCTATGATCATGGGATAACATCTGTCTGACCTCACAGGTAAATGCAGTGTCAACCTGATTAGTACCCATTAGTTCATCTTTAACCATTCGAAATACGTGAATATCCCCCTCGCAGCTGGGCGCTAACCCAACAATATCCGTGACAAATACTTTTTCTTCTTCATCCTCGATTTTTGTTATGCCAATTCTATCCAGAGCCATCTTTTCCTGATCTGGCATTAAAATATAGTCAATGTCCCTATTTTCAGTTATATCATTCTCATTTTCAGGAAACGTTACATCCGTTAATATTGGCTTGCCCGCATCGTTTAACTCGATACCCAACTGAGTCACATTCAAATGCGTTTTGGAAATGCGCACGTCTTGGCTTCGCGCTATGTTTATGCCGGTGATTGCCTGAATATCACTATTCGCAATCTCAACGCCCTGGCTACCTCGTATTTCAATACCAATATCGCTGGACATGATGGTGGCATGATCGAGTGTAATGCTTTTGCCTTCGACATCTACGGGCATTTGCGAACTGCCGGTCACCGTCACATGGCTTAATATCACATTATCACGCACGGACAATTGCCCGGCAGGGGCCATATGGATATTGAGATTATGGATGACTAAGGGGATTGCATGTGGATTTTTGATAATAATTACACCAGGCATACCTCCTACATTATCTTCATTAAATAATACATCCGCGCCAAAACAAATAAGCATCTGATCTACTTTGCCATCCTCATCAAAATCTAATTCAGAACCTATATTATTGTCCGAAAAAACTGACTGCAACTGCCTACCAGATCGTATATCAGACAAACTAGGAAAATTATTTGATTTGCAGATAGAATCATAATCTATCGCATAACTCACTGGTGAAAAGAATAAACCGAGTAGAAAAATGATTATGGCATAGTGTTGCTTCATAAATTACCTCCGGAATTGAATAATCCATAATATAAGCAAAAAACATGCCATATTTACATAAACGCGAGCATTAAATACTACAATAATATCCAGAACTTACATTTTATAGGATGGCGACTGGGGAATACTCACCCAATCATTTTGAAAGATCGTCAATATCATTCTCATTGTGATAGGATCGTCTGGATTTCCGGTCACTACTGTATGACTGGATGCCCGATACATGCACTAGGAGCATGACAGGCACCTTCTGTCATCGTCATGCGGCAACACGGG
>CAYZSU010000028.1:0-20536 GCA_964480565.1 uncultured Myxococcales bacterium
GAACTATAACGATCAAATGATATTTGCGCTAGATGCGCTTCGCTAACCGCTTACTGAAAAGGAAATAAATTCGGAGTTGGATCATCTGGACCAATTTTTATCATTTTCTGACTGACACTAATGCCTGGCATCGGGTCCGCTCCCACCCATCCCAACTCATGCGTTTTGACGTGCGGATATGCCCATTTAATGAGATTGCTATCAAATAGCGTAGATAATATTTTTTCTGCATCTGTAGCATTAGCAATATCTACTATATAGTGATTATTCCAATCCAAAAACGTGCGCTTTTTGGACGTGTTCTTATATAATGTTATATATTTCTGTCGCAGCGCATCCATGCGTGATTCGCTTGTAGTTGAGCCACGCCGAATCACTGCACTCAATGCCTGGCACTGGGACATAAAAACAGCAAGCGCTGGTGTTGTTGAAAGACCCTTATCATCGGTTAGCATAAACAAGTTGCCATCGCGCAGGCGGATTTTGTTCGAATTTTTGAACATCACATCCAATTCACCTCTATATTCATCGGAGTGCAACACTGCATGCCATTGCTCCCCAATATCTACATGTCCACCATTCTGAGATTCTGTTAAATGATATTCATCTGGCTGGGTTTGAAAGTGATCAGACTTAAAACTCATATGGTCATTACAAGATATAGCAACAAGAGTTAGCATTAACAAATAAATAATAACCTGTTTACACATATAAATATTCCCCCCTCCTCGTTTTTCATAATAAAAAAATAAACATAAAAAAAGTATACTTTTTTGTTTACTGCCGAATAGGCAACTTAGAAAGAAAAAGTAATCCACTATTTTTATAGCAAAACAGGATTACACAAGTTCACTGCCGAACAGGCAGCTTAGAAAGGCATAAATATTCCAATTTATGCCTTTTTATTTTAAATTTTTTAAAGCGAGAATGGGCAAATAAAAAGCTCGTCGGAGCTTTAAAAAATTTAAAATAAAAAAATGACATATTTAAGCCGCAGAAGTATCTATGTTTATGTCGAGCCGAAAGGCCGTGGATTTAAGCAAAAATAAGTATAAAGACAAGCATGATCTATTAATTTAGATCGTGCTTTTCTTTTATAAAAATACTCGAATCTATGGGGATTCCATTTTCATATAATTCAAAATGTAAATGAGGACCTGTGGCACGCCCTGTCATACCAGAGTAACCGATCAACTGACCTTGACTCACATACTCCCCATTTTTTACTATGATTTTAGACAAATGCCCATAGCGCGTTTCATCATACATTCCCTGATGTGATAATATGACAAGTTTTCCATACGCCCCTTTTTCACCTGCAAATACAACCTTTCCGGATAATGCAGACTTTACCGGTGAGCCTTTTTTACAAGCAATGTCTACACCGCTGTGGTGACTTGCACGTTTTAAAATTGGGTGAAACCTTTTACCGAATCCACTGCTAATTTCACCCCTTACCGGTGTCAGCGGTCTAATCACTCGACTCAATATCTGCCTTATTGCCTGATCAATACTATGTGACCATTGATGAGCTCCATCATAAGCTGGAATAGTGTATAAACCATTACATATGGCTAACTTTGAAGAAAATACAATTATGATAAAAAAAATCAACTTTTTCATGAAAGTATTTCCATGTATCGTTTTAATGGATCTAAATCTATTTCTTCTTTTTTTTCAACACATTCATCATTTATGATAACTGCTTTTTGATTAACATCACATCGTACAGGTAATGAAAACATAGATGGAATTACTAAATTGTAAAAATCACTTGCCATATATTGAAGCCTATTGCTGCCATTTTTCTTATGTTGTAAAAGCGCGCAATACCCTGTTTGAAACTCAGAAATCCGATTGGGATCTAATCGAAAAGTATCTACTTTTCTTGCAGATCCAACCCCTGTATTCAGCTGATAATCAAGAAAATTTTCCGTTTGATATGTAAATTTTTCTTCTTCAATAGTCCCGGCCATTTTTGAAATCAAATCGCGCGAACCTGCTGAATTTTGCCGATATACAAGCCTTGTATTTGTATTATCAAATATTTGATCCTGAAATTCATTACTTACAACGCTTAAATCACCTAATGATTGATGAGAAATAGATATAGCCATTTGTGACGATCTTGCTTTATTGATTAACTCAACAAATGAATCAAAAGCAATACTTGCAAATTCATCGATATATACTGAAAAAAACGATCTCTGATTTGCATACAAGTAAGACTGTATATAGTTACTCACACTTTTCAAATCTTGTATAATAACCCGAGAAAGCCTAACAGCAGTCTCTTGATACAATCCAGTATTCAGCTGAAAAACGATTATTTTATTATTTAAATATGCATCTAGTAGATCAATTTCACCATTTTCCATATCTAACAAATACCCAAAGTCACTATACACTAAAGCGGAAATATCTGATATCAGCCCTGTCAAATCTCGAACTTTTCCGTCCAAAGTGGAAATCAACTCATCCAATGAATGCCTACTATTTAAAATTCTGAGCTGTTTATTCAGAATTTTAATATTATCGACACTGCTTAAATAAGACAATAATGATTTAAATGTTATATCAATCTTAAGTTCTCGCATGGCTTTACATATAGATAATAATGCGATTTCAGATGTCTTCTTATAATATACTTCTGACCAAATATTCGCAGATATTAGTTTGTCTTTAATTTCACTAGCATTACCTCGCTTTAATGGATTATATGTATGTGATGACTCTGGTTGTGACAAACAAAAAAGCAATAAATCATTTTCCCTCCCCGCAGCTATCATCGCAACTCTAATTTTATCCAGTAATCCACGATCACCTTTCATATCTATAACTAAGCTTCCTCGTCCAATCGCAATATCATGAATTAATGGTGGGATAATACTGCTTTCAGTTTTTCCACTACCTGTCACACCAACAATCTGTGAATGCTCCATTCTATCTGCATCCGATATATATATTGGCAATCCATCTTCTGCATTCATGCCTGCAAAATATGCATCTTTTGGCGCTTTTTTACGCCATGATAGCATTGTACTATGCACCTTTGTCTTAAGGTTTGGCTTATTCACATTCAATTTTCTGTGAAATAATTTAAAAAGATATCCCGCTGGAAATGAAAAGCCTACATATACAATTATAATACTAATTAATATTATAATGGATTGTCGTGAAGCTTGAAAATTATCATACACTGGATACATATTACTTATTTCATGGTATATAACAGAAAATAGATTGATACTGGGTATAAACATATCCCAAATAAGTAAACCAATGGTTAGCCAAAAAAGAACTCCCATACATGTAAAATATAACTTACCATATCTGGGATTTTTCTTTTCAATCCATCTCCCAATTACATAACCTAATCCAATCCCATACAGTAGTTGATTTTTCATGTTTTTTTCTCAGCTAAATGATCAAATATCGTACATTCATCAGATAACAACTCAGGTATTTCAAAAAAATAAAACTGATTCGAATTAGCCGATAATTCTTTCATATACTTCACAACTGATTCATCTTTATAAAAGTATATAACATTACTATTTTGCTTTGATGAATAGTACTCATATATCGAATCGTATCGTGTTTTACTTTTTTGAGTTAGTTCAACTTCAATGAAATAAACATTATTATGATATGTAAAAGCACCATCCGGAATTTGCTGAAATGATTGATATTTTCTTATTGGCCTTTCTTTAGCCATATGCACCCTAAAAATACGATCTGAAATCCAATCCTCGCCACCATTCGCTTCAATATATCGTCGCACATATGCGACAATATAGTCATGATAAACACATTTTTCATCATCAGGAGTCTGGACATACAGCGGCATACTGTATTTACACTCTAGTTCGATATATTTGTATCCTAATTTAGACAGGAAATAGCATGTTAATTCATTTATTTTTTTCTTAAAAACCAAATTATTCTTTATCATACGATTCAATCGAAAGTATATTTTAGGACGTTTTTTATGATTTGAATCATCCATCATTTCTTTCGACGTATATGCATCTGCTAAATCTAATGTTAAAAACTTCTGATATAGCATCAAAAAAAATAATTTCTTATCCTCCGCCGATATCTTTATTTCTTTCAAACTCATATAGCCCTCATGAATTTATGTGATTTCTAAAATAATAGAGATCTTTTATAAGGGGGATGAATTTATTCCATAATCCCCCTTATAAAAGATCTCTTATAATAATATATAACTATATATTCCTTTATTATTCATACTCATTTTCTCACTCATATTATCCATCTTTAATCTAATCATCTGTTACCCGAGCCCAAGTTACTTTCATTTAAAAATTATCAATATAGTTACATACATATTCAATTTATTTGACCACCCCCTCTCCAGTTACACTGTCACATGACGTAGAGAGGGGGTGGTCAAATAAATTGAATATGTAACATCGATGTAACCTATTGATATTTAAAAACATTTTTAAAATTTAACGTGTAACAATTTGGGCTCGGGTAGCAGATAAAAAAATATGTAACATTATATTATTTACACTAGAAAGCAATATGTACATGAAAAGGAATTTGAACTGCCGGCACAACACCGCTCGACCTAATTGCAAAAACTGGCCGAATAGTCATTCCAATTGCCCATCGAAATGTCGGTCGATATTCAATTCCAGCTTGAGTAAATAAATTAATATTGAAATTATTGCCAACAGGAGGATTAGGCAATAATTGATTAATCATATCACGATACGAAATATTATTACGTTTTGAATATGTGAACCCCATTCCACCACCTACAAATGGACACCACTTGTTATTCATAAAATAATATCTTGCACCTGCAAGCCAATCAATTGCCATAATGCTTTCACGAAATGTACCGACCACCCCACCGATTTGAACATTTCTATATTGTCGCATAGATGTATTTGTTACTGACACAGAGTAATCAACGCCCAATTTTTTCAGATTTCCAGCAAATTGATATACCCCTGATATGCCAACAATGTATGCGCTATTTCCTGACAATTGTTGGCCGTTTGGATCTCGATTCATTTGATACGCCCATCCTCCTTGCAATCCAACTGCATGACGTCCGATAGCCAATGCCTCTACAGAAATGGCAATCAACATGAATAAAACTAAATAAGCACTGATTCTCATATATTCCTCACACTTTATTTACTAACACTCGAAATCGGGTGTTTTTCTTAATCGTAACAACCGGCATGGCTGAAGTTTTTCGATAATGTCGTCCATCTCTTTCCAATTCTCTAGCAGAACCAGAATGAGCACCACGCATGGCTGCACTCGAAAATCCAGCACCCACTGGTGCAAATACTGACGAGGCACCAACCATCGCACCTGACAAAATATTCATTCCTCTTCGGCCTAGTTTCCGTTTTCGTTTTCCCTGAATACCCCCGCCCCCGCTTTTATCAACAGCTACGGCATTTATTTGATATTCTGAGCCATCCGGAAATACGACATGTTCAAATTTAACATGCACGCGATTTTCAATCATTCTACCTGTATATCCAAATATTTTTGAATTTCTTGGAATAACCTGCTTACCATCACGAAAGTATCCACTTCTTATTCGAGCAATCACCGGCATCCCACTGTCATCCGTAACCACTGTTTCTTCAATAACAGCATCCATTTCAGTTCCAAGCGGTAAATCGAGAGTCGGCTTTCTTGAATCATGAACTCGTGAATTCGAAAAGATAATCATCGACGGAACTTGCTTTTGAGTGCTACCTTGAAAATGACGCCCTTTTTCCTGAAAAGATTTATTCTGATCTATTTTTGATTGTCTTTGTCGTTTAACTTTACGTTTTTTAGTTTCATCCACCTCTGATACTTTACGTATATAATCCGGTGTCATCGCTTTTTTTGGAATCATTTTTTGCGAAAGATAAGCATCATAGTAATTAACGGATTTTTTTTCATCATTGCTTTTTCTTGTAGCAATAAAAACACCTATGATAATTGCAAAAAAAACAGATGCACAGCCAATTATGATTGGTTTTGCTGATGGTGAAAATCGTTTTAAAAATTCGAATCCCCCTGATTGTTCTGAATTTCCTGACCCATTATCAAAAGGTTGTTTTTTTGACTTTTCTGTCATTTCTCTAATGATTGTTTCATCTTTCGTCATACATCTACCTTAATATCAATTTCCTGACCATTTTTATCAAATAGTCGTAAAATTAATTGTTGATCGTGATCAACTTGCACTGATTTCGTAAACAATACACCTGATACAGTATCTCCAGCAGCTACATGTCTGGATTCTAGTTCATATTGCGCATTTAATTCTTTTTCATGCACAACCGTTTTCCCGGACAGCCCGCCTACCATCTGCCCTGAAAATGCTAACCGCCTGATCGATAATGCCTGATTGTCCATATTTTTAATTGAAAAATTTACAATCATCATATCTCGCACAAATAACGTATAATTAATCTTTGCTTTAATATTTTTAATCTTTTTCCATTGCTTTCCCTTCTTGACCTTCCATTCGCTTGCCAATAAATCCAAATTGCTCATTGAAACAGATTTTTTATTCATTTTTATTGAATCGATCTTAGCCGAAAACTGATGTTGAAATTTAATAATGCTATTTTTTGACTTACTGACTGTCTTTAAAGTCATCGCAATAAGAGTACTATCTTCCAATTGAACGAACAGATTTCCAGCTGATTTTTGTTGCAATGATCGTATCATTATTTGGTTCGGTGATGGTTCAATTTGAAATTCCGGACGGCTCACACCTGAAATCGACTGTATTTTATCAGGAAACAAAATAATTGTTTCTTGCATCACACCCAATTGTACAACTACTTGATTTGTTTTTGCCTGTTGAACATTGAAAGTAGATGCAGCAAAGCAATGAAAACTGATTAAACACATCAGCATTATAATATATTGAATTATTTTCATTTCTGTTCCTTAAGCGGTAAATTCTTTTCTTTCGCATAAATCACATCTAGCGGTACTTCTCTCCACCTGAAATTACTGACGAGCAGCCCACGCGGCGAATGTTCACGCCGCGGCACTTTAATCAAGTATAGCTGACCCATCAATCCTGCTTGTTCAGCCGTTGCGTTCATATCATGCAATGGTTTTGTTGACAGTATACCTCTGATATCCAATTCATAACCTTCATCTGTTTGAGCTGTAATTTTCATTTTATCAATTTCAAATTCGCGTTTTATCCCAGTTTTCCGTATTTTTTGTATATATCTGCTATTTTTCAACTGTTTCATATGCGATTCTTGAAATTGACTTGTCATCATATTCAGTGCATGTGATAGATCTTTTGCAATCGTCAAACTATTAATTTCAACAATGTATTGTAAGAATTCTTTTGAAAATGCATTGATCTCGACTTCTGTCACATTATGATTAAATGCATAGTTTTTTACCGTATCCACATGCCCTAATTCGTCTATTCGAATAACGATCGGCTTTCGATCACTTATAAATAGTACTGACACAGCCAAAATAAATATGACAATCATTAATAAGTAGACAAGTGCCCTTAATGTAGACAGCGAACTTACAACATAAGATTGTAATTCCATCGCAGTGACAGGGGCTTTAAAAGAAAACAAAGCTCCCAATTTACCAAAAAAATTTAACTTCATTATCAAACCTTTCTATCTAACATTCTACCTTTATTTCCTTTTACATTCGCTTGCATCGCATATGACTGTGCAGACGAACTTTTTTCACATCCAACATTCCAACTCTTACTATATCCCTGTTTGTCATAGCTATTTTGCCCATGTTTGCTTTTACTATCTTTATTTCCTGTATATCCACTTGATCCAGTACTACCTTTAATACCAGAAAACGTCGTAAATCCCCCTTTAGCAACACCCGCGGCGGCTGCACCAGCACTGCTTGCTCCTACTGTATTATTTACACCGGAGCTAAAAAGTTTCTTTAGCATTGGATTCGCTGTATTGACAAAACTAGATTTCCCTCCCATTGCTAATCTTGTACCTGATGACACAAGCATTGTTGCCGCCATTGAAAATGCTCCGGCTGAACCAGATATAAGGGTGTTCGCAATCACGGGTGTCGCTAAAAAAAGGATAATAAACAAGATTGCACTACCCATCATTTCCAGAGTATTTTGCTTAAATAATGGATTAGCAACATCTCCAAGAATTTCACTTACACTGGCAACATGCGCTTGAAGGAAGAAAGAAGAAATGATTGGCCATAGCGAAAGATTGCATATAAACTTCATCCAGTTTGAAAATCCATTGACTCCTGGAATTATACTTGCTGCAATCATATATGGTCCTAATGCTTGTAAAAATAGATTTAGCATTTCACGTATTTGTTCAAATGTACTCAAAATAAAAAACATAATATAAACAACCATTGACTCGAAAACTTCAATTGTAACTACTGAAAATACATTTAAAAATAATTTAACCAAACTAATATCATCTGTTTCTGAAATAGATTTTTTTTGCATTTCAGTCGCTTTTTCGCTCATTTGTTGAATTAACTCAGTTGCATCCATATCAGGAAATAAAGAGTTTTGGATTGAAATCCCCATATCTATAATTCCATTTTGAATAAATGATGCTGCTAAAATTCCAACAATCACAAAGAATAATCGCATAAAAATTCTAGATATTGACTGATCTCCACCGCTGACTGTTGATTTAATTGCAACTGTAAGTATGGATATAATAATACATGGGGCAATCAGAAAATATGGAATGCCTCCATGCCCATCTACAATATCATTAAGCGATAGAGCATTAGCTGTATTTGAAAAGCCTACAAATCCAAATATGAGTATTATAAACACAATCATAGCTTATCTCTTAGCATGTCTATCAATGCTTTCTTTTACAGAATTCTTAAATAATTTAGACAGATCATACATCTGCTGACGTGTTTCATTGTTATATAATACTTGCTGTGCTTGCATGCCCATTTGTACAGATTGATTTTTCGTAACACGTGATAACAAGTGAACTTGTAATGCATTTGCTTTCGCCCCGTGAATTGTAGCTAGTCCAACTTCGTCATCTTTTAAAGTTTTAACCAGCTCGAGGCTTCGATCTGAAAAATAATCAGATTCTTTATTAATCACATCCATTTTTTTCAATGCAAAATGTGGTATTACACTTCTACTATCAAATAATGTGTTCATATTATCGCCAGATGTATTTATACCACTCTCATTTACTATGCTGGAAGCTGTTCCGGAAAAAGTTTCCATATTATCAGTAATATTGATCATAACATCATCAATATTGATAAAATCTTCTGGAATTTCATCAACTGTTTTAAAAATATCCTCATACTTATCAATGTCATTATCAATGATATCGCTTAGATCAATGTCTGCTAAATCATGTATATTATCTCCAACACGTGACATTTGACGCTGTAATCCATCTACGCCATCTGAAATGTCCGTAAATATTACTAATTGTTGCCGCATGGTTTCTAATATCGTTAATAACGTTCCATCGCCTGGCCCAATACTAAAGAACGCTACCGCAGAAACTGGCAGAGCAAATATCACAGCAAATAAAGTAATCATCTTTTTTTTAGATTTTTTCTTCACTCATATCTCCTTTTTGCTGATTTAATGTCACATCTATTTTTTTCTTAGCCTCTTCAACACCCATATTAAGCAGTCCCTGTGGAAATAAATCTGCCAAAATACGTATATGCTCGACACTGTCCACTTTCTTAATTTTAGACCTCATATATAATTCAACTTCAAACTCCGGTGGATGTGTTGTGCACATCCAATAAATCCATGGCGTGGACTCCACCATTAACACCTGATGATCACTACCTACCATGGTAAATACCTCTGAATACTGTCCCCGCTGCATGACCATACCCTTGATTAAATCCAACTCACGATGATTGAGCTTAAATAGCTGTTCGATCAGGGGCAATTCCTCAACCGTTTGTAAGATAAATCGTGTTTCACTATTTTTTATGATCGATGTTTTTACATCCGAGGTTAAAAACACTTCAAAGTCTTGTACAATTGTATACACGCTCGCATAATGCTTTCGCGCTGTACGATACAGCTCATCCAAAACAGATGCAGCTGTGGCATCTGCTAAGTGCTTCCATGCTTCGTCAAATAGAATAAATTTTGGTCCCGAAATATTAGCAACCTGATACCGGATAATGCTCGCCAGTATCTGCATTACCACTGCTTGCAAATCACCAGAGGATGGAATCCCTGCCAAATCAATGGTAATCATTGAATTATCAAATGAAATTTGATTATCGCTAACCAATAATTCCCTAGCCTCCCCTTCAATCCATAATAGAATGCGCTTGCTTAAACTTAAATAGATATCCGCATCCTCTGAATCATGACTTGACTGCTCGCTTAGCTCTGAGAAAATGCGCTGCAAAGTAATAAAGTTACATTCATCTGGATAAAGCTCAAACATCAATGTAATTGCATGTCGAATGCAGTATTGCGTAATTCGATCTATACCCACGGCGCTATTATCCTTGACCATGCGTTCGACAATACCCGCCATTTCCCCCAATCGAATTGGATCTAATGTTGACCCATGGGTAAAAAATGGATTCAATCCTGTCTTGGAATTACACGATAGCTCAATATATTGACCATTCAATAATTGAGTCAGTCTCCGATACGATCCGCCAATATCTACAATAATCATATGCGGATTTAATCGCGCATAATGCAGCAATAAATATTGAGCCAGGAAACTTTTACCCCGCCCAGATGGGCCCACAATAATCGCATTATATGCTGATAGTGCTGGATTAAATGGGTCTAATCCAACAAGCTCATCTGTTTGCGTTTTTAACATTACTACCGGCCGTTTGGCTCCGATGGCTTTCTGCGTCATTGGAATAAGCGATAAAGCTTGTTGCGTAAGCATCTCCATGCATCTGTTTTTCTTTACTTTATAGAAACCACCTGGAAGACATCCCAAGAATGCCCACGGATATGAAAATTCCTCACGGATTTCTTTAGATTCCGCGCATTGAAGCAAAGCGGATCGTAGTGTGTTCTCATATTCCCGTAAGTCCGCATCGCTGTTCGCCCAATAGTGAACTTGAAAAGTCTGCTTAAATACTTTTTCCTCGCCTTGAACGATTCGTTCAATCGTGTCCTGAAGAATCGAATATTCATGCTCTGCACTTTCATTACGCGTTGTTCCAGATGCCATATTTTGATTTACGTTACGCACTTGCCGGAGCTCTTTAAGCACATTGTTTTTACTATGTTGTTCAACTCCGACAATAAGATCGAATGGAAATTCACGGATTCCCAACAGAGGTAGAATTGATCCGATACTTTGTCGTTGGGGGATATCTTCTAATGACAAAACACGATGAACGATATCGTCAAGTACAAATTCGCGAGGGAAAACTTGTAGACTAGATTGTGTCACCTCCTCTCTAACGTATTTTGGATTATATAATGCACTATCGTACGGTATTTGTTTTGAATATGCATATCGACTTGGATTTAAAACCTCATAAAGAATATGCCGTATATCGACTTGCGTTAATTCCCGAAATTGAAATCCTGCATGAACTAGTGCCGATTTAATCTGAGCCATATTATATGCCATTTCATTGTTCCGCTCGTTAAACCATTCACTTTGAAACTTAATCACATCTTTTGTTGATGCCCCTAAAAATGAATTTTTAAATTTAGATATATGCGACTGTTGGCCACCCTTTTCTTCATATTTCAAATTCATAAATAAATATAATTTTGTATGCCAGATATTCGTATTTTTTAATAAATATTGAGAAGATTCCTCCCAAATAAACCGCAAATTTTTTGGTGTATTTGTTTTCGTATCAATAATGAATTGATCCATCACTGGAGAAAATGGCCGAACTTGAAATAAAAATTGAAGCTCCACTTCTTGAGGAATAGAGTGCATAAACAAAATAATCTTATTTCTAATATATGCTAATGTTTCATCACTCATCGTGTCAAAATCAAATCCACGAAGCTCAAATCCTGACAATACACATCCACTTTCAGTATAGAGGTAATCATTATAAAAGCGCCAGTATGGTAGCAGCTCACTAAAACTATGTTCATCATGATATGATAATAGCGTCATGAAGCAGTCCTTTTTTTAGCTGCAACATACACTTTTGGTCCTAGATGATATAAAATAAAATCTCTGGCCCATCCTCGCGGTTTCTTTGCTATTAATATTCTTGAAAATAAGTATGTCATGCCACAAGTAATTCCGACGATTATCATCGATGACGTCACTGAATAAACAACAAGAAATAAAATCATAATTGTAAGAAGATGCGAAAATTCGATACCGAAAATCAGTGGTCGTGTATTAATAAGTTTAAACTGTGTATATTCCATATTTATCTCAATCTCTCGCTACTGAAGGTCTCTGATATTTGACTCTGTTAGTTCTTTTAGAAGACTAATAATACCGCTTAACAGCATTACACCGCCTATGCCCAGTACGCATGCTATAATTCCTCCTTTTGACTTACCATTACCCTCTCCCTCTTGCGCCATCTTAATCAGGTGGTATATTAAAATAATTGATAGAATAACAATTGCGGCAATTTGAAAATATTCCAAGCTGTTCAATAAAAATGTACCTACCGAACTACTGGTTGCCACATCTGCATGTGCAATGCGTGACATGAGCATAAGAGGTGAAAGAAGTGGTATGATATAATTACTTCCTAATGATTTTAATTTATCCATGATTGTCTCTCCTTTGCGATTGTATATAGCAAAAAAGATGCCAACTTTTCATTGTTTCTAACCTATTGATTTTACGTGGATAAATATCGAAAATTTGATAATTTTTTTTAGAGTGTTTAGAAGTGTACAAAAAAATTGTTCAATTATGTGCAAAACTGTTCAATTGTGTTCACTTGAAATAATTGTAAACATATTAGGCTTTTCAAGACAAGTAGATATCTACAGGCTTGCCCGTGGTTATCTACTAAATCCATCTTCATTCAAATCACGAGACAATTCAGTTTCCAGCTCTTCAATGGTAGGTAATTTCGTATCCAGTGGTTCTGGCAAAGCACGAACGAGTTGATACTAGGTAATACCCATTGGCTTATCTCTAGGGTTTTCATCACGCCACTGTTTTTCTGTTTTGCCAAAAAGTGCCATGTTTAAAATGTCGGCTTCAGAAGCGTAGACATGATTGATTTGTTGTTTGTTTAAGCTTGTAGGAATCAAATTTTCTTTGATGGCATTGGTATGAATACGATAATTTATTTTTGTAAGATTGCGACGAATATCCCAGCCTAACTGTTTTTGTTCTTCATCTTTAAGACGCTGAAATTCTTTAATGAGAAAGAGCTTAAATATTGGACTAATTGCAGAACAAAATTCAAAGGCAATATCTTTATGGGCGTATGTTCCGCCATATTTACCGCTTTTAACAAAAAAACCAATAGCATCTGTTCTTTCTACCCATTTGCCTGGGCTAAGAACAAAGCTTGTTAAACCAGCACTCATTTTAAAGTGGTCGAATTCGACCGCTTTAAAATTTGGATTGTGCAATTGCTCCCAAGTACCTATAAATTCAATAGTCCCTCTGTTGCGAATCCAGTTTTTTATAATATCAGCTGCCCTTGAATCACCTTCTTTTGATTTAGCTATATCTGTCAACGATATGTAATCATTGGTATTTGTTTGGAAAATCGAAATTGAAACACCATTAACTTCTATTTTCTTATTTTTTTTACTCATAGTATTTCCTATTTTAAAGAGGTTGAACTCAACCTCTTTATTCTAGCTCCCTAGAATTTGGGGGTTTTAAAATTTACTGTGGCGAATATGCTATAATTAAAATCAACCATCTATTTTTACCTTATCTAAATTTTCGAAGATCAGTGCATTGAGCCCCGTTTCTTCTTTGAGTTGTTCTGCAAACCCAGCTTTTAAACTACAGCTCAGTAATTTAGTTTTTCATCTAAACCATTACCTCTTCTTACACGCAGCAGTAGCATTTTTTCCGGTGGGTGTTTGCGTAATCATATCGATTTGCATGTTCGCATGACAAATAAAAGACCCACCATCTTGCACATTTAGTGTTGTGCGCGCACGTTGTGACGTTAAATTACTTTTATAAACAATGGAATACACACCCGGTTTTAGCTGAATCATCGGTGAAGGGGAATCATAATCACGCTGTAGTTCAGGAATCTCAACAATGGCAGCTGGTTTTGACAAAAATTGTACATATGCATCTGGTATTGGTTTCAATTTTACGGTAACATCTTTTACTGATTTTTGCTTATTCAAATAAACTATAGACTGTTTTGAATAGAACCCATCTTTCACTGCTTCAATTTTAATCGGTTTATTTAATGGCAACATTGTCAAATATGCAGGTGATGTCATTTCTATTTTTCTATTTTCGTAATGTATATGGATTTGCGTATCTTCTTCAGATGAACGTATTTTTAGCTTACCACGGATAATTTGAGATTTCTTTTTAACAGGTGAAGAAGATTTTTTTACTTCATTGCCTTCAACAGGTTTCTCTTTCTTTTGAGTTATTACTTCTACTTTTTTTTCTCGTTCCTTACGTTGAAAAAATTGATATACTGCCACACCACTAATCATAGATAATATTATTATACCAATGATCATTTTTACATATGATTTCTTTTTATAAACGACCGTTTCTAAATTTATATTATCTGGTATTTTAAGTTGTTTACTTGGAATTTCATTGGACTGACTGAGTAAGGAACTAAATTCTTTTGCTCGAATCCAACTTTTATTTTCTAATTTACATAAAAACTTTTGAAGATCATAGCTAGTCCCTATGCCATCATAGTATAATGCAACCTCTCCCAACTCTTTTCGAAATATATCCAAACTGGAATATCGATCTCCAGGTTTTTTAAACAACAATTTATTTAATATATCCCGCAATGCACTGTCTAAATCATCTGGATAATGAATGGTAGCATCTTGGGCACATTTAATAATACCAGCGTCCGTATCAGATTGATAGGATGAGAATCCAAGTAAACATTCAAAAAAAGTTAATCCTAACGAATAATAATCCGTTTGAAATGATAGAGACTTGCCGTTAGCTTGCTCAGGAGACATATATTTAAATTTACCTTTGATCTCTCCCTGCCTAGTAACGCTTGATTGTAAAGTTGATTTGGCAATACCAAAGTCAGTGATTTTAATATGCCCTTGGCTTGTAATTAAGATATTTGACGGTGAAATATCACGATGAATGATATTAAGCGCTTTGCCCGTTTCATGATGAGTTGCATTGTGCACATGAACAAGCCCTTTGGCAATTTCATCGATTATATAGAATACAAGACGTATCGGTAATGTTTTGTTTTGTTGTGTCAATTGATTAAGTATATCGCGTAATTCAGGACCATCAATATACTCCATTATAATATGAGGGAATCCCTGCTCAACACATAAGTCAATAACACGGACTAAATTAGGACAATATGATAAATGCTGTAATGTTTTTGCTTCATTGATTAATGCTCGCAAATACTCTTCATTATCTTGTTGCTGTTGTAACAATCGCTTAATTGCAATATTGACATGAAACCCTTGATCACCAATGGATTTTCCAGCCCATACTTCTCCCATGCCACCGGAATTAATTTTGAACAATCCCACATACTTGTCTTTTATCCAAAAAACATGATTATCCATTAAAAACATTCCCTTAAAATATCTGTATCCTACTTATCGCACGTAAATGGATTTGTTCTATTAGCAATTAAATCTTTATCGGATAAACAGGTTCTATCACTTTTAAACTCACATATTAAGCTTTCACCCTGGTCAATAAGCTCACGAATATAATATGTATCTAGCTCCATTTCAAACTCCCTCATTCATATTAATCTCTAAAATCATCTGGATTTATATCAAATTTTTGCATTTTATTATACAAAGTGCCCCGACTGACATCTAAGTCTTTAGATGCTTTATTTACATTGCCTTTGTACTTTGCCAGAAATGATTTAATTCGATCTGACATGGATCGATTTTTTTCTATTTTTGGCGTACAACTAGGATATACAGGAATAGATTCTGGTAATTCTAAATCATCAACATTTATAAAATACGATTGCTTGAATGATGCATTCATAATTGCATTAGAAATACATGATGCTAATTCACGCGTATTTCCAGGCCAATTATATTGCATTAATCGATCCATTGCAGATTTATGTATGGATATTGTATACGGTGCATCTTTTAAAAAATGATTGATTAATACTGGTATATCATCTCTACGCTCACGTATCGCTGGTATATGTATAGTCTTATTACATCGGTAAAAAAGATCTTTTCGAAATTTCTTTTCTGAAATTAAATGCTGCACATCTTGATTTGTTGCAAATATAATACGTACATCAACAAAGGTATTCGATTTAGATCCGATTTTTCGTACAATGCTTTCTTCCAACACATGCAACATTTTTGCTTGCATGTCTAAAGGCAACTCCGTAAACTCATCTAAGAATAATGTACCTTGGTGTGCTTGTTCAAAAAATCCGATATGATCTGTAGTTGCTCCTGTAAACGATCCCTTCACATGACCAAATAATTGGCTTTCCGCAAGTTGATGTGAAATCGCGGCACAATTTACTAAAATAAAGGGATGCTTATTTCGTTTTTTATTGTAAAAATGTAAATACCTCGCACACAATCCCTTCCCAGTACCCGTTTCGCCGCACAAAAAAACTGATTGATCTGTCTGTTTAATTTGATCCAATTGAGCAATTAATTTCCTAAATTCTTCTGACTGCCCAACGAATTTCTTACATGGTAAGTTATTGTCTATAGCTGGAATATCAATAGTATCCGCATTGTATGCATTGTCATTATCTGAAATTTTATAAGGAATTGTATATTCTCCTAAATAAATCGTTCCTTCTTCCGGCAACGGCATACTACTTACAGATTTACGATTTATTTTAATACCCGCTTTGCTATTCATATCACGAATAAAATATCGTCCACCTGCGCAAAATATTTCTGCATGCTCTCTTGATACTCCCATGCTTTTTTTAGTATCGCCAGGAATAATATAATCACACATGCTACTACGACCAACTGAAATAGACAGTTGTTTAAACGATGTGGAAATATCTCCTAAAAAAGTAATGGTCGGCAAAATGCACTTATCCATAATTTTTCCATGTTTGTCTGTTAATGTAGCGGTATGGTTTGATTGATAGTCATCTTCTAATTTAAATTGATAATCATCAATTTTAACACAATCTTCTGTATGTATAAAATGTGGCTCTGAAATAGAAATATCATTTACAAAAACACTTCCTTGTCGTTCAGGAATTAACATTACTTGTGATTCAGTAGTTGTTAAAGTGGCACATATATCGTATTTGCAATGAGAAATACGAATATCTGTATCTCGTCCATTACCGATCGTCATTTTTAACCCATCAATGAGTTTTATTAATAACAACTTTCCATTTTTCAACACATGAATATGCTTTGTCTTATTCATAAATTATCCCACTCCCCAGATCACCATGCTGAATTAATTTAACAAGATCTTGAATGTTTTTTTGTATAGTTAATTTTATTATCATCACTCGTGATTTTCAAATAGCAACGATATTGCTTCTGATCGTTGAGCAGATTTTAGTTGATTTAAAAACAACTCTTTAAACTTCTCTTCTACTTCTCCCTCTAATGCTTTTTGGCGTATAAACACACTTATTTTACCTCCCTCTTGAACAACTTCATTTTTTTCAGCATTCGCATAAATTTTATTTTTTTCATTTTCATGTATATTTTGTTTAAATAAATCATAATCAACCTTATATGACTCTTTTTTTGCTTGTTTGATGCGATAAAATTCTTTTTCTTTTGCTTGCTTTGTTTCTATTATCCGTTGCTCCTGTAGCGATATATAACCGTCGGGCGGTGTAATATAACCTTTTTTTAGACACGATATTAAAAAACCTGCTTTTGAATGGATTTTTTCATTCTTTTTCTCTTTTTCACAAATCACTGCTTTGACTTGATTTAAGAACTCTTCAATTTCTTCAGTTGTCTCGCATATTCCATCTTTGCCGATATGTTGCACGAGCCCCTGTTTTGCAATTCCCCAATAACTTAAATCTACGTCGTCTAATAATTTCAAGTTATTTTCTGTAGTAGTAGTTTTATATATACTACTACTACAAGGGACATTTGTACCAGGTTTTTGTACCAACAGTTTGTCATTTTTGTACCAAGTTTTTGTACCAACAGTTTCACTTTTATTTTCTACCATTGCATTGATGCACTGAAAAATAGAATCTGTTAGCAAAAACCTGTGAATAGAGTGAGAACCTGCAAAGACAGCTTCTTTTTTTATCAGTTCAATTTTAACTAAACGCTTAATGGATGTACGAAGCGTATTTACACTTGTAGACAATGTTTCCGCCATATCACGTAGTGAAATATAGTCTGATGCGAGTGTCTGATTTTTTAAGCAATTTTGAAAAATAAGTAACATAACTTCGAGTCTGAGTCCTTTTAATTTTTTTACAAAATGGTCTGGAAATTTACGGTTATTCGATGATAAAAAAGGGCCGTTTATGGAGTGATTGGAAGAGAAATTATCCGTTTCTGTACCAGGTTTCTGTACCAGGTTTTTGTACCAAGTTTTTGTACCTACAGTTTCCATTTCTGTACCAGGTTTTTGTACCAAGTTTTCATTTTTGTACCAAGTTTTTGTACCTACAGTTTCCATTTCTGTACCAGGTTTTTGTACCAAGTTTTCTGGAGATTTATCGTCACTATTATTGTATTTTATATTTTTATCTTGAAAGTTTTCTGGAGTATCCACATTGGTTTTAACAGTTTGATTGTTGCCTAATGTCATACCTCGCAGCGGACCTTTTCCAAGGTCGCTAAATTTTCTTCCAGATCTTTTTTTACCCGCGGCTGCTAAAAAATCCTTGCTTTCGGGCGGTAAACTATCAAATACATCTGCCATATTTTACCTCAACTGTAATTAAGCCTCTACATCAAATAAAGGCATTGTTTCTTTTAGGTCTAAAATTTCATGTGCAAGGCTCCAGAAGTCATTTGCCATACGTTTTGCTATGACATTTCTGGACATTTCTGCTTCCTTGAACAGAGGTTGTTTAGACGCTGAGCAACGATCAATACAGCTATATAATCTTAGTGTCACATTGGACATAATTTCTGGATATCTGCTCCTGAGTATTCCAAGTGCCTTTTCTTTTAATGTTTGATTTTGGAACTTATTTGGTACGGCAATAATTTTATCTGGAACAATTCCTTCAAATAGTTCTGCATAGGTGCCTAGGCGTTGGCTTACTCTGCTGATAGAATGTATGCATTTCGGTTCAATCTCGACAGGTATGACTAATATGTCAGAGGCAGCTAATACATTCATATTTAATACGCCAGGGTTTGGTGCACAATCAATGATAACAATGTCAAATTCACTATCAAGACTATCAATAAACTTTTTAACCTGCATGATGCGTGTTAAATTATTGCCAGTTTCTGGATCAAAATATCTTTCGTCTTCTTCTAATACAAAAAGATCTGTATCTAAATCGCTAACATCCGTATCTGACGGTAATAAAGAAAGTGTTGGAGATAAAGGTATTATTGCCTCTTTATAATTCACTTGTACTAACTCATACTCATTGGGAGCTACTCTTTTATTCCAGCCGATGACATCTCTGAGTGTAGGTTGTAGATCTATATTTTTATCTATATCCTCTTCTTTGATTTTTTGATCAAGATCCATTAGCAGAGTTAGATCGGCTTGCCCATCCGTATCAATAAGCAATGTTTTAAGGCCACATAATGATGCATAGATGCTTCCAATATGTTGTGAAATCATTGATTTTCCGACTCCTCCTTTATTATTCCAAACTGCAATTACAATAGGTTTTTTTGGAAGTTGAGGTCGAGTTCCTAGATGATTTTGTAATTTAATTAAGTCTTCAGTTGTATATAGTTTTTTCCTTTTAATTTTGCTTTTACCATTATTTAATTCTCTGAATTGTATGATGGGGTTATTCCCTGAATTGTATTTATTTAGTGAATGCGAGAATATCCCTGTTGCACTACAAAATGTTTTTTTCCCTAGTAATACGTCATAGTTGCTTATAGGGTTGTAGTTATCCCAATCGCTGGGCATTGCTTTTTTCATAAATGAATCCAATTCTTCCTAATAGATATAGTTGATAACTAATTAAACCACACTAATATATTATTTAGTTTTATTTAAAAAAACAAGTATAAAACTAAATTTCAAGATGATGTAAGTTTTGGAAGAATACCTGGATATTATCAGGTTTTTGTACCAACAGTTACGAAAACTGTACCTACATTCTGTACCAGGTTTTTGTACCAACAGTTACGAAAACTGTACCTACATTCTGTACCAGGTTTTTGTACCAACAGTTACGAAAACTGTACCTACATTCTGTACCAGGTTTTTGTACCAACAGTTACGAAAACTGT
>CAYZSU010000028.1:20636-27496 GCA_964480565.1 uncultured Myxococcales bacterium
ACATTCTGTACCAGGTTTTTGTACCAACAGTTACGAAAACTGTACCCACATTCTGTACCAGGTTTTTGTACCAACAGTTACGAAAACTGTACTAACAGTTTGTACTAGGAAATTATAGCTATGCAAATTCAATTGCCAAAGAGCATTTTTATATTGATTCGTATTAAGCAAAAAAGATGCCAACTTTTCATATCTGCTAAGTGCTTGAATTTGCGTAAATGAAATGATGAAAATCGAATGATTTTTTGTATGTGTTCAAAAGTGTTCAAAAAAAGTGTTCAAAAGTGTGTAAAACTGCTCAAAAGTGTTAAATTTTTAAAAATTGTTTATTTTTTTGAATTAATCCTTTTAAAATCAATAGGTTAAATGTTTTTTATAAGTGTTCCATTTTCGGAACGTTTATAAAAATTAAGTATATTTATTTTAATTCTTATGTAAGCCTAAAGTAATAAATAAAAAAAACCATAAAAATCAATGAGTTAATGATAGTGAATGGAACCAGCGAAAAATGGCATGTAAAATGCAATATGGGTTAGCGAAATAAAAAATAAGAAAATAAAAAAATAACTTGAATTCTAAAGAGTTTTCTGTGCCTTATAACGCGGGAGATAGGCGCAGGTAGGAGTTAAATGTGTCTATTCAAAATAAATTAACAAGTATCATTGCTGTTATCGCATTTAGTTGTTCAATAGTGCCATGGCCAGTGCTAGCCGTAGGCGCACCTAAAAAGCACATACGTATTGCTGTACTTCCTTATACATCATCTATATCAACGGATATTAATAAAAAAGTGCGTACAATTGAAAAACAATTAAAACGCCAAAAAAATATTTCAATTTTACCTTATCGCGCGTCAAAACAGATTGCGCAATATTATTTGGATTATGTGGATGCCCATTCGAGAGGTACTGAATTATCCAAATTAATTCGAGATGCTAGAAAAGCCTATAGTGAATTTGATTATAAATTATCAAATAAAATATTAGAGAATGCAGAAGCTCTAATTAATAACCGCATTGCTGATGGGAAAAGCAATGAACGTTTAATTGATATTTATATTTTAAAATCAAAACTCGCTTATGTGGATGGCCGGAAATCAGATGCTGTCTCACTTTATACCGATATTGCTCGGCTCAATCCAACATTAGAACATGATAAAAGATTGTATAGCCGCTGGGAGATAAAGGCATTACTTGCTGCTAAAAAGCATGCTGTTAAAGAAAAACACGGCATGCTTTCCATTCAGGCCAAGCCACATAGTAGCGAGGTATATGTCAATGGTGTGCATTATGGTCTGACACTTTACAATAAACCACTGACTATTGGCAGATTACTTCCAGGCAACCATTGTTTGGAAATCAAAACAGTTAATCATGAACCATATATTCAATATATTGATGTAGAGCCAGGTAAAACGCATGAATTAACAATTTCATTATCGCGTTTATCACGCACAACAAAGCAACAATTTACTGGAATTCCACCTGATCGATTTCAAACACCTGAGGAAATGGCTAGATTAATGATGCATCTAGGCTACTACTTAAAAGTAGATAAATTAGTGTTGATCTATCCTGGTGATGCATCCAAAAAACTCACCTATCAAATAGGCGATGTTGGGTTGGGTGCAGTCAATATACCATCTGAGATATCATTGGCAAAAAAGAACAAAGAGCCTCTTAAGCTTGTTACGCGTGAAATGCAAAAAGAGATTAGAAAAGACGTCTTATCACAATCGGGTGATCAGTTAATTAGCAAGAATGTGGGAAGTATGTTGTTACATGAACGCCGTAAAAAACCGATTTATAAAAAACCATTGTTTTGGATTCTTGTGGGGGCTGGGGCTGCTGCTGGTGGTGTTGCTGGAATTTTGCTCGGTGGTTCATCCGCAGCAGCATCCACCGGTGGCGTAATTATCGCATTTTAAATCAATTCGAATATAGATTTATAGATTTTGAAAAAGGGAGAAATATGAAATACAAAATTGTAATTGGAATATGTCTATATGTCATGAGTAGTGTCTTGATGAGCTGTGGTGGCTCATCTGGTAGTAATAGTAACTTGGGTAGCTTAGCACTTGATGTGGAAGATGCATACTATCCAAGTAGCATTTCTCGTGATGATACATATAGTGAAAAACTATATCAGCTTGCTAAATCAGCCTCAAAATCAGAAGCAGATTTGTTATCTGTAGTAAAATTTAAAGTGACAGTGTCATCAGATAACTTAGATGCTCCTATATCTCAAGAAGCCGAGGCTGGATCGTCTCAAATTCAAATCTTGGAATTAGATCCCGGGGAAATTGATATACTCATTGAAGCGTATAATTTGGCTGATGAGGTTATCCGCCGCCGAGAAATAACAAGTGTGGCAATTAAAGCAGGTGTTGTGACACCAATTAAAACACGACTTCATACTGTTCCGGTTATACTAAATATCAAAGAAAATGCGGTCGTTTTGTCAACAAACTTTAAAGTCATTGGGTTTGGCGAACCAGGATCTGTTTTATCTGTTAATACTCAAGCAAACTCAGAGAACTTATCATTAAGTCAAAGTGTTGATGACAAAGTCATAACATTAACACCGTCGTTATCAACCGGCTTGTTTGAATTTTTGCCGGATAGTTTGCCAAAAGGCAAACAAACGATTGAATTAAGTGACACAACAACTGGGGAAACCTTTACGCGTAATATTACTGTTGTGACTGTTGATGAACGTCCTGGTACTAAAATTAGTGCTCAAAAAAGTGGTGATCTGGATGTACGAATAGGTGCAAGTATTGGGAGTCAAATGGGCACACATTTTCCGACGATTCAGTCAAATTTGTCAGATGATGAAGACAATCAATAAAGGATAAAAACAGGGGGAGGAAGAATGGTTATTTTTTATAAAAATGGGTACAGTAATTATTTAAGTCTAAATGATGCATTATATCAGATTTATAAAAAGTTATCTCATGAGCTATATTTATCCATAAATAGGTCAATTATAATAAAAAATTGGTTAGTGGGATTTGCAGTTGTTAATCGTGATAACAATAAATCTGAATATGAATCTATAAAAAAACTTTTAAAAAACTGTCAAACTAAAATGCATAGTCGTCAAATACTAAATTACTGTCGATTTTATAAGACATATCCACAATTGATTGAAATTATATCTAATGAATGGGATAGCACTTTTAATAATTTTTCTTTTTACTCTTATCGGCGTCGTTTTTACGAATCACAAAAAGTATGTATACACTATCTTGTTAACCACCTTACATACTCTCATTTTATAGAATTAATTAAGTGTAATGATCCAACTGAACGCGCATTCTATGAATGTCAGTGTATGCTGAATACGTTATCACCCAGAAGTTTACGAAAACAAATTGAGCTAAATACATATGAAAGCTCAGCCGAGTATCAAAATGAATATAAGATGGCGTCTTTGATAGAATTGGCTATTACAGATATGAGCTATAAAAAGAACGAATATTACAATGAAGGATGGGACTCATTTGATCTATATAGTAAGCAAAAGTTGCTTTCATCAAATCGATTAGATTTATTTGTGCGTCATTTGCGAGATTTTTTACTTAAGAAATATGATTTTTTTCTACCGGTTGACCCGGAAATCAACCAGTTTGTCAAATCTCAGTTATTTGGCTGTTAAGCGTTATGGAAAAAGGGGATTTATCATGAATCGTATACTGTATTTTGTGAATATTTGTTTGATAATAACACTTGTCGGTTGCGCAGGTGCCAGCAACGATAATTACTCAGATCGAGAATTGCGCGTTAGACTGAGTGAACCGGCTGACTTATCGGGTTTGCCGTCATCTGATCGGGAATATGCTTTATCATTAAAGCGTGTATTAACTGCGGATGATGATCCAGAGACTGAATTACGTTCCGAAGTTGTACAACTTTCGAAAAGCAATAATAGTGATGAATATAGTGCTATTTTAGAATCCTTCCCGCCCGGGAATTATGATGCGCAAGTCATGATTTCATATCCAAGTGATGTGAGTAAAACAACCATTCCGGTTGCATTATATGCATTCCGGCTCACCATTGTTGTTGGTCAAGATGAAATAATCATTGATATTGCGCCGTCTGATTTTAGCGTAGCAGTAGACAGTGACAATGATGGTATGAGTAATATGAATGAAATTATCGCATTAACAGATGCAATGGTTGCTGATAGCGATAATGATGGTGTTCCCGACGGTTTGGACTTTTTTCCAATGCTTGCAGCAGAATCCGGCGATATGGACTCAGATGGTATTGGTGATAGTGAAGATAATTGCCGTGAAGTAGAAAATGTCGACCAAATTGATACCGATGATGATGGCTTAGGTGATGCCTGTGATGCTGATAGCGATAATGATGGCATGACGAATACGGATGAGGAATCTGCGGGGCTAAATCCGCTTATTGCAGATATGGACGGTGACGGTGTTTTAGATGGTGAAGACAATTGTCCACTTCTTCGCAATCCAGGTGATGTTGATACCGATGGTGACGGATTGGGTAATGCCTGTGATGATAATGATGATAATGATGTTCATTTGGATGTTAACGACAACTGTCCATTGGTTTCCAGCCATGATCAGACAGATACAAACAATGATGGGACAGGGGATGTGTGTACAGATGATGACGATGGTGATGAAATAGTGGACTTTGACGATAACTGTCCATTAGTTTCGAATTCAAATCAATCTGATGTGGATGGTGATGGTCTGGGCGATGCATGCGATGATGATAGCGATAATGATGGTGTTTCTGATGAACTAGAAGGCACACGATATTTGCACGGTTATGTGACAGATGCATTGTCTTCAGATACAGATTTGGATGGAGTTTTGGATGCTGATGATAACTGCCCAATTACACCAAATCCGATGCCTCAAGCTGATAGTGATAGCGACGGGGAAGGGGATGCATGTGATTGTGCCCCATTTGATGCCAATATATACGGTTCAAATGCTCTATTTGTGTCGACATCAGGGGATGATTTAAATGCAGGATCACGTCAATATCCATTTAAAAGCATATCTGTTGCCGTGGAAGCCGCACAAAATAGCGATTATCGCATCATCTATGTGGAAGCAGGTGAGTATACTGAATCGGTTGTTGTGCCATCCGGAATATCATTAATGGGTGGTTTTTCTCTGGATTCGGAGGGACAAACCTGCACATATGCGCTTTCTGAAAATGGCGATGATATAAACATAACGCGTATTATTAGTGAATGTCCCTCTATTTCACTGTCTGATATTGATCAGGTCACGCAAGTCAGCGGGTTTGATATTAGCTGCCAAGGTCCAAGTGCATTAACAACAGGGCCTGTTTTGTATATTCATTCCAACTCACCATCAACAGATGCTAATATTTATATTCAACATAATTACATATCTGCTCAAAGTGATGAGGGTAGTGCGGATAGCAGTGCGACGATTGTCAAAGTGTACGGAAGCAAACCCATATTTGAAAATAATATTATTTTTGCAGATGGCTTTGCAACGGCAACAGGTTTATCGATTATGAACAGTTCTTCCCCGAAGTTATTTTTTAACACCATCGCAATGTTTAACACAGAGCGTACCAGTGCAAATGTGATGTATCGAAATTCATCACCGATGCTGGTGAACAATATTATATTCAGCACTCATGGTCATGATCAAACGATTATCAAAAGCATGGACAGTGCGATTGAAGAATCACTATCTATTCAAAGCAATATGCTATTTGGTTTAAAAGAAGTCGATGGATTACCGATTAAAATTTACACAGATTATGCCGATGCTGTGCTGGGCCGAGCATATACGACAATTGCGGATTTTGAGGCTGTAAGTGCTCAAATTAGTAATAATGTCGGATATGCAGGTGATTTGGATAATGTGTTTGTGGACAGTATGGATAAAAATTTCCGTCTGCGAAATGACTCACCTGCGAAAAATGCAGGGATACCATGGCAGAGTGGATCAAGTTTGTCGGTTGATCATGACATAGTACTTCGAAACGAACATCGTCCGAGCATTGGCGCATTTGAATAAGAGTGTGCAAAATTCTGCACAATTGCAGAATTTTGGAGCAAGATTTTGGAATTTTACAAAAATTTGTAAAGCAACGTAGGGGCTTTAAATGAGAGAGACAAAAAAGGGTTGGATTATTGTGCTATTGCTTATTTTCGTAACTGTGAGCGCATGCAGCACAGGAAAACATGTCAATCATGCAGCATCACCGGATGTAGATGATGAGCCTATTCATATTACTATCTACTTTGATTTTGACTCATATATGTTGACTGAAACAGCAAAGTCGAAATTGCGTGGATTATCGGATAAGTTACAGCGTTATCGTCGTATTATGGTGGTTCTGGAAGGGCATACGGATTCAATCGGTTCGAAACGGTATAATGAAATTTTAGCGGAAAAACGCGCGCGAGCAGTGGGCAGTTACTTGCTGCAATTGGGTGTATGGATTCGTCAGCTGACATTTGTGTCATATGGTGAATCAAAGTTAGTGGATTTTGGATGGGGTATAGATGCACATCGGCGAAATCGACGTGTAGAAATATATAGTTATTAATTAAATTCTCATAATAGGAGGGGATAGAAATGAAACGAGTATTATTAATGATAATGGCAATGATATTGAGTCCATTGGTTGTACACGCGAACAGTATGAATATTCAGAGCATGGTCTATGATATTGACGGAAATATCGTGGATGACTCAGCCGTTAATGTGAGTATTCGTATTATCGATGAAGCGGGCGAGGAGTTGTATTTAGAAGAATTCAGTGACGTACCGGTTGTGCGAGGTGCTATGAATTTAAATGTTGGCGAAAGTGTAGGCGGCATTC
>CAYZSU010000029.1:0-26008 GCA_964480565.1 uncultured Myxococcales bacterium
CCTTTTCACCCACGCGCAAGCGCGTGGTACTCAAAAACGGGGCTTCAAATAGAATCGCCTCTGCGGTAAAACCAACTTTTGCCATCCGTTCTAGAATATCCACTCGATAAGAATCTTCTGTAATACCAAAGGCCTTTAGAAAAAGCTGCCTATCTTTTTTGATCATGGCAATAATTGCAAAAGCCATCGCTTGATCCTCACTGGTTGGGGGGATTAAATCTGCCATTTCCAACGCACGAGGGATATCCTGCAATGCCATCAGCTCAGTGGCAACGCGCATTTTCCTCGTTTGACCATAGCCGGTAATACGATTTGCTGTTTCAAAAGCTCTTTCTATATACTCTTTCTTTTTAAAATTATGCGCCAAATCCAAATAGGCTTGTGCTTTATAGTATGTAGAGCTCTCATCCTGAGGATTTTCTTGCATCCGATTAACTACTCCCAAAGCTCTTGCTTCATAACCAAAACCACTTAAAAAATGAACCGTCATACGATGAATATTTGGAAGGGACGTGTTGAACAAATCATCGATTACGCGGGTGACCCAACAAGACGTGGAATCCAACGTTATAATATCCCTTAAAGTATTTATTATAGTCAGGAATAGGATTAAATCTCCTCAATAGGATATACGCAGTTTTGACATCGTCCATGCTCTTTAGACGAAGAGACGGTTCACTTGCACCATCAGTTTTTATAGGTTGCTTAAAACCTTTTTCAATCTGACGTCGGATCTCATTTCGTTCCTCTTTGTCTACCATTTCCAAAAGCTTATTCACTTCAGCTGGTTTTCCTTGAAAAAGATAGGAAATGCTGACCTCGTAAATTCCACTTGTTTCATATTCGATCGCAAATTGTGCTGCTTTTTCTAAATCGCCAAGCCTAATCCAAGCGCGTACCAATGCGGTCCACGCTGATTTTTCCGGAGAAGCAAACATATTTTTCCAAGGCGACTCGTTTGAAACAGGCGACGATTGCAATTTTTTAGTAGAATCGATTTTCTGCAAAATCTGTTCGGCCTTATCCAGCAATCGTTGTTGCCATCGACAAAGATCATTTCCATTAGCTGGCGGATAAAAAGGTATGTTTAAAACGAGCCCATTCAAATCCTGAAAAAGGGTTAACCGTTTAAAACCTACCTGATCATTCGGAAAATAAAAAGAAGGAGGCATAGGTTCACCCTCCTCAGCCTGATGATAACAACCCAACTTCGGTTTCAACTCAAACTGACAGACAGATTCTCCGGTGAAACATCCAAGCGACGGCTTTACAGTACAATATCCCATAGAAGCTCTTATTTCTTTACTGTTAAAGCGGTTACCCTAAAACGCCCACCTTCAGCGTTGTCCAGCAAAGATGGATACTCCAAAGGCCCACCTCTTAAAAAGAAATATTTATATCCAATGTACCTGTCTGATTTGTAATACTATTTTCTTCTCCATCAACCATTTGTGCAGTTTGATTCAATAAATAACTCAATGATAGCTTGAAATTTGTTTCAGGGGTCCAACTGATACTTCCTGACCCTGAAATAGTAGTCTGATCAATAGTGACTGGTCCATCGCTGGATTTAAAAATACCTCGCAAAAATAGCCGTGTTGCCATTTTACCCGTTTTATACCCCGCAGATATAGAGACATCTTTTTCCTTACCATGAATCATATCACTGCCCGAAGGTATCTCTGAGTCAGCATATGCACTACGCACACCTATGTCGAAATTATCCGCATAATAAACAATTGCCAACGCACCCCATATCTCAGATGAATTATGACCCTCTGAATCCTCACCGACAAAAGCACTTAACGCTGGATAAATCTGTGTATTACCCAGTTCACTTGAAATAAGTTTGCCTAAATTCCAATTCATTACTAAATCTATATTCAAATTTTTTGTTGAATAATTCGAATCGCTGCCTTCTGTATACTGACGTCCATCCGTTTGATCCAATCCAGCAATCAATTTACTCCATCCATAAGAATTAGAATTTTTATACCCTACGCCCACAAATTTCCGTGCACTGCTGACTTGCACAGCTGGCAAAGTCGAATTCGAATTACTATAAGATCCCAATATATTAAACCCATGATTTCCTCGTGTATATTCAAGCAACCCCTCTGCATTCATTGCACCTGATCCTTGGTCTGAAAAATTACTTTCACCCACAATAGCCGCATTGGTCGATGCATTTGTGGATAATCCACCTGTAAGCTTCACATTACCCAATGTCAGCCGTGTATTTCCACCCAATGTATATGCATTGTCTACTGTTCCTGGCAATGCATTCCACGTATCCTGCTTGTCACCTGAAATAGCTAAAGAAAACGTATCATTTAGTGATGTATAAGTAATTGCGCCCGCATTGCTTAGATTGCCAATTTCACTATTTTCATCATTGCCTTGGGATAATCCTGCCCCCACAGATCCATCATACTTTATTTTCAAGTTACCAAATGGAGCATTTTTTTCATTTGATAATTTAAAAAGAAACACAGGCGTCTGTGAATAATTAGTTACTTGATCGCCCGCATTATTAATATCTGATCGCACAGCATTCATCCCAAGACCAACACTACCTTTTACTTGATCAGTATTTAACTCTCGCTGCATCCACTGCTTCACATTTGAGCTTAAATGCTGAGATGAACTCACTTTTTTGAGCAGATTTTTCTTTAATGGAATATCCATGTTATCACAATAATACGTAATCGTATCCAAATGCGCTGTCGTTAAGAAGCGATCAGTAAATGTTGTTTCTAAACCACGTTTTTTTAAATACGCCAGTGTAATTGTATTGGAACTTGTAGTCGGCACAAATTCACTGATATGATCCACACTTAAGGGGGATACAGCCTTACCTTGCTCAGGTATATTTACAGGAGATTTTAAAATTGATATTGAAATTGTCATAGATGATTGTCCTTTTGTTGTTATACCAAATTGCAAATGTTCCAAAAACCATTTTTAAAACATAGTTTAGTATTAATACTATCTAGGGGTAATTATTTATCGGCAATAATTTAAAAAAGTTGCGTATTAATTGCATATTTTTCAAGCAATTAACAGATAATTTAGCTTAATTTTAGTCAATATAGTTTTTATAGCATAAAAAATAGATAAACATTATAATTTTGACAGAATAAACAACATATAGACGATGAATATTTTCAAAAAAACCATTAGACGTAATCACTTACCTGGTAACATCCTTCATCCACTCATGATAATCGTCCAATGAATCACTGCTTGAAAACACCAAACATTCGGGCACTTCATAGCTGTGTTCTGCCAACAAGTATTTTTTAACCGCTGCAATGCGCTTGCCCATTGTTTTGATCAGTAATAGATATTCCTGATCATCACAGATTTTGCCATTCCATTCATAGATGGATCTAATTTTAGGAATAATTTGCACACATGCCGCTAAATTCTCACCCACCAGTTCTGCAGCCAAGCGCCTTGCTTCACGTTCATTATTAGTACTTGTCATAATCATACATGGATTATTTTTCATAGAATCGCCCTACACATCCTGTCTTCGTTCCTGCTTTTCAACTTCAATCTCTGAGCGCAACTCCTCAATTCGTTCATGCCACTCATCATCATGCGCCAATAAAAATGCCGCTTGATCCAATACACCTTCCACCAAATAAATATGTCCTTCATATAAATACACCAATGCCAAATGATAATACGCAATACCATTTTGATTATCGATATTGATCGCATCACGAAAACAATTGGAGGCTTTCGCATATTGATGCGTATTTAAATAGTCCTTTCCTACCTTCACAAGCTCCATCGATGCATGATTCTCTGGCGTCTGATTTTCCTCACCAATGGATTGGTGATAGGGTTGTCTATATTCCTGAACACCCGTACTACCAGTTGTTTGCGTAGATGTATCTACTGTAGGCGATACCCGCTTGACGCATGATATCATACTAATACATAGTATTCCGATTAAAAATCCGATCTTGTTTCTGAATGATTTTGCATTCGTGCAGCATTGT
Organism: uncultured Myxococcales bacterium; assembly: GCA_964480565.1. GTDB lineage: Bacteria > UBA10199 > UBA10199 > 2-02-FULL-44-16 > JAAZCA01 > CAYZSU01. The sequence goes on from CAYZSU010000029.1 coordinate 4,014, forward strand.
GTTTTATTATTATTTTTGAAATATCCTGACATGATTGTTGTGGCTCCGTTCCCTGTATGAATGCTTCATCAATTCCGCGCGGACATGTATGATCAATACGCCCGCCTGTTTTCTCATCTACTTTAACCAAAACAACATCACGAGGTCCAGCAAAATTACCATATCCAGTTGGATCAGATTGTTTCATAAACCGAACCCAAAGAGGAATAGCAGCCGTAGACCCGCTTAAATTCATGGAGGTATTATTATCATAGCCCACCCATGTTAGTGACAGCAAACGCGGTGTAAACCCGATAAACCATGCATCCCGATAGCTCGATGTTGTACCTGTTTTACCCGCAGCAATGGCTGAATACCCGTATTTTCGAACCAATTTTCCTGTACCATTATCCACCACACCGCGCAATAAATGAGTCGTCAAATAAACAGGTGCATTATCAAATTTACGCTCCATCATCACCTTTTTCCGATTAAGCACATTGCCTTTATTATCCATTACATGAATAATGGAAATCGGCTCTACACGAATACCTTTATTGGGGAAAATACTATATGCGCTTAACATCTCCATGGGTGTCACTTCAAACGCACCCAGTGACAATGATGGCACCGCACTTAATGCACTAGTAATCCCTGCATCCCTGGCTGAACGAATAATATTATCCAGCCCAATATCAATTGCTAACTTCGCAGTACTAATATTCAAACTTTTTTCCAGTGCATGACGTATAGTGACCCACCCATGCTCCTTTTTATCATAATTTTTTGGCTGCCATATTTCCCCCCCAGACTCAATCTCAAAAGTTTCATCCAACAATAAACTCGACGGTGTATATATTTTTTTTGTCCGCGCTGGATCCAATGCAGTCAAATAGACAAATGGCTTAAATGTTGACCCTGGCTGACGCATAGCTTGCGTACATCGGTCAAACTGACTGCGATGATAATCCCTTCCGCCCACAAGTGCACGAATGTAACCGGATGATGGCTGCATCGCTACCATACATGTTTGCAATGGGTGATCTGCATTTAACTTAGAAGCATATGTTTTCTCTAAAAACGACAAGCCCTCATACACCGCAGTTTGCGCGTTAATTTGCATGGACATATCAAGGGTTGTAAATATTCGAAGCCCTTGCGTCTGCAATATTTCTTTTGAATATAATTCTGATAATTGACGTTTCACAAAATCAATAAAATACGGCGCACTCGTTACTGCACGACTTTGTTTTGATACATTAATTTTTTCATTTACCGCGTGTTTGTATTCTTTTTCTGAAATAAACGATTTTTCATACATACGCCTTAGTACAAAGTCACGACGTCTCTTGGCTACTTTGGGACGACGTTCTGGATTATATTGCCACGGGTTCTGATTAGTTCCAGCTAAAAGTGCACATTCTGCCAATGTCAATTGATTTACATTTTTTGAAAAATAATGTTTGCTTGCAGCCCCAACCCCAGCAATAGATGCTGCCCCTCGTTGAGCCAAGTAGACTTCATTTAAGTAGGCTTCAATAATTTCTGCCTTTGTATGCGTTTGTTCCAGGCGATATGCAATCAACATTTCCTTAATTTTTCGAGAAATTGTTTTCTTAGATGTTAAAAAATAATTTTTCACCAATTGCTGAGTAAGTGTTGATCCCCCTTGTTTAAATTTAAAACTTTTTAGATTAATCCATGTGGCACGTAAAATGCCAATCGGATCAATGCCTCGATGTTGAAAAAATCGTTCATCTTCAATTAAAATCAAAGCATTTACTAAATGCTGAGGCACTTCTTTCAATGAAACCAATGACCTATCTTCCATTTTTTCATTGTAAACGGATGAGATTAATTCTGGCTCCAATTGCATAAGTGGTAATTTTTTATTATCGCGAATACGATAAATTGATGTAATTCGATATTCGTGTAAATTTAGCTGAACTTGAAATCCCTTAAAAAAAGATTCTGGGTATTTAAAATCGTGTAAATAAATAATGAGCTTACCCGTTTGAAAACGATATTCTCCAGGCTGAGTCACATCAGAATCCACGGTTCGATATCCCAAACGATGTAATTTATTAATCAACTTCCGCTGAGAAATATCAATGCCTGGGTAAATATATTCTGCATCTGAATAAATTTTTGATGGCAAGTCCCATTTTCGTATTTGACCAAAGTGGGACTCTATTAACTGATCGGCTTCAATAAAAAAATACTGCGCACTGGCATAGGCTGCAATGGTTAATACTAATGATATGACGGTGATATATTTAATTGCTATCACTATTTTCCGAAACGATGACCTTTTCACCTTTTTAGCACTATTTTTTTTACGCGATTTTGTTTTCCGAACAGTAGATCGATAATTTCGATATTGTGGCATTGCCGCACCTCTTGCTAGTTATTTCAAGCCAATTATTTCCCTAGCATCCAAACACGATGCCACAGGTCGATCAAGTTCACCTGAAATACGTGAAATACGCGCAACCAATTGCGCATTGTTTTTTGCAAGTTCCCCTTTGCGATAAAAAATATTATCTTCAAATCCCACGCGAACATGACCACCCAGTGTCATTGCTATCACGGCCATTGGCAATTGCTGTCGTCCCACAGCAGCCACTCCCCACATATCATCATCGCTTAATTGGCTTCGCATAAACTCCAAATGCATATTTGTTGCACTAATACCACCTGGCACACCCAGGACAAATTGATAATGCATTGGCAGACGAATACGTCCATCACATGCTATTTTTTTAGCAATCGTAATATGGCCCACATCATAACACTCAATTTCAGGGATTATATTATTTTCTTTAATATGACATGCCAACATATTCACATCCGCAGGATGGTTTAAGAATATATCATTGCCAAAATTCATGGACGCAACATTTAACGATGCCATATCTGGCTGTAATTCAATAATCGGCTGTACGCGTTTTTGCATGTTTTCGCCTATAGCGCCGCCAGTGGATATCTGAATGATTATATCTGAGCCACAGGCGTTGCGAATTGCATCCATGGATGCACGAAATGCATTGATATCTTGAGTTGGCAACCCCATTTTATCGCGCACATGCAGGTGAATAATTGACGCCCCTGCATCCATGCATTGTTTAGCTGCAAGCCCTTGTTCGTCAGGCATTATGGGTAAATTTGGCTGATCAGATTTTCTTGTTTCCGCACCCGTAATCGCAGCAGTAATAATCAATGGCATTGATAATGAGTTTTTCATGACCATGGTACTACCAGCATCATCATCCAGACATCAACATATAAATTAATGATATGTAAAAATAATTACCCTCATCAATATCCCACAATAATAAAATCAAACGCACCGATTGTACCTGTTGAAGTAGCTTCCTGGTTAAGTATCTTTATCATTGAGCGAGATCGATAATACACATTGCTCCCATAAGCCCTATAATGTGTTGCAAAATCATCCGATGGCATATTATATGTAACAATTGCAGCATATGAATCTGCGGATGTCGCGGCTCTTAAAAATTCAACCTTATATATGAATCTATGAATTGACAAATCCAATTCATAGTTCACGGACTTCACATTAAACCCGCTAATTAAATGACCACTTCGATTCACATGCCCCCAAGCAAATATAATGCTATTAGGATAAATACCACCTCCTGCCGGCGGATTTTCCTGAGGCAATACCCCATTGCCATGAAGATTGATAGACTCTGTATCCACCCTATCTGCACGGAGAAGCCTTGCTTGAACAGTCGCATCAGCAGTTAAGTTTTTATCTACATACAAAAACCCATCCACATTTAAATTTCGAGACGTTGTTACATTTCCAAGCGCATCATAGCCCACTTTTGTATCCAGATCATCATTCACTTGGGATATTTCCTGCGATATTGTTGATGATAAATTATCGATATTTCCTTGCAATGCATTGCGTGTGTGTTCAACGGTTTGATTCAATGTGGACACATGATTATCAGTAGACACGGATAATTGATTTATATTTTCCTGTTGTGAGGACAACCCTGATATTAACTGCTGATTGAGCATATCAATATCCCCGGAAAGCCCTTGTCCCTGTAATTGCATATCTTGACGAAGATTATTATGATCCACACCATTTTGATCGACCATAGCGGATAATCGATGATTTAATTGCAAATCCTCTTGAGATCGAAGTGCTGTTTCCTGTGATAGCTGACCTAATAATCGTTGATCCTCCTGAGATCTGAGGTTTGTTTCCTGCAATAATTGATCAGCATGTAATGACAGTCCCTGCTCAACAGTTGTAATATTGGATTCTATATGACCTATCTGTGCATCGATAGTCTGATCTGCAGACAGCCGATCATCATCAATTTTACTAATGCGATCATCTCTCGTTTTAATAGCCGCATCTAAATCCATCAATACATGAGCAACGCGATTCGCACCAGAATAGTGAAAATTATTTTTCACACCAATCTGTCCGGCAGTTTCTGGACGCGCATACAATCCTTGTATTTGATCCGCATATACAAATTCACGACCATCTAAATAATGAATAAATAAATCATCAATAGTATCCGGCGAAAAATGATTTTTTTTCAAAGCATGATCAACAATATGCACGCTATCAATGCTCTGATTTGCCACATTTTCCGCATAATAGGCATGACTAGCCAATGGTACAGACATAATATCCATTTGCCGTGTAATATCATATTCCTGAATATATAGTTCTACATAATAATCATCTGGCAATTGAAAAATAGAATGACCAAAATTCATAAACACCTGATCATCACTTACATTGCCACGCCCCATGGCTGTAGCAATAAAACCATGCACAATGCTGACATCCTGCACTTCCTCATATATCAGCCCCTGTGAGTTGCTAAGCAAACGAAGCGTTAATGCCACATCCCCATCCGGCAATAGATTGCCATCATTATCATAGGCCTCCATATGAATTGCAATTGAGCTGGTATTGCTTGCATAAACCAAAGGACTCATCATCATAATGCTCACGCATAATATACATATGTATACGATTAAACCTATTTTTCTCATACTCATACTCGCTTTCTTTTATAATTACCGACGACCCAGGACCACACGACGATTTTTTGAATAATGTGCCCCTTCCAAAGGCTGTGATTCTCCATATGACATAGGAATCATACGATATGGATGAATTCCATGTGATATCATATACGCCATGACTGCACGAGCACGACGATCACCTAATTCCAAATTATAGTCAGTGTTTCCACGCGCATCACAATGACCCTCAATAATCACAGTAATTGATGGAAACTGCTTCAACCAGTCAATATAGGCATGCACTATTTGTTTATTTTGATCATTTAATTGATAACTAGCGGTTGCAAAATAAATGGATGAAAATGCAGGCATTGCAGACAAATTATTTTTTTGGACAATCCATTTTTCTTCATTCATTGATTGAAATGCATTCTTTGTACATCCTAATAGCTGAATGCATAGACATATGGCTATGATACAATATCCTATAAAATAATTAGCTTTCAAGAATCTCTCAATCATAGTCATTGTTGTGTCTCAAATGGGCCAATATCAACACTATCACCAAAAATACGTTGTTCACGTTTCATATCAAATAAAAATAATTCCTGACTTTGATATCCTATTTGATCAGGCATGATGCCATGATCCACAATTTGACCTATGCCGGACTTTACTTGACCTGCATCCAATACATTGACCCAATCTGACACAGGTATAACTAAATTATGATGAGATATAAGGCCCTGCATATTATTGATATCTTCTGAATAAGAGTGTCCCACACAATCCTTAGCAATACTCACACCAGGGCCTTCGCCAATAAATACACGATTATGAGTTACTGATATATCCGTAGGCCTGGTCATCAACTGACACTTCATTGCAAAAAGATCCAAGGTATTATTCATTAAAATAATATTATTTCGAATATCTGCCTGAGGAGATAATAAATTAATGCCAGATCCAATCCCCCCATCTATAGTGGATCGCATATCCACTTGATTATTATAAGCACTTATCTGATCATGATTAAAAACAATACCTGTGCGATGATAGGCATCTTCCCATGCAATCGTATTATTTTGAATAATTGATGCCTGATTGGACTGCACACCAATTAGCGATGTAATCGCATTGTCTTCTTGGTCGAGATAGAGATGGTTATGAGAGATAATCGCATGACTCGCATTGACACATATGCCAATATAATCAGTCAACGCATTATACAAATGCACTTTATTATGACTGACAACCGAATCATGCCCATTAACCGAAACAATGCATTCATGATTTTCTTGCATTGAATTACTTATTTCCGGTGTAATAAAAAAACCATCCATTCGAATATAATCTGCATTTAATACAATTCCTTCAGATGCCGATGCATAACGAAGTTCTGTACGATATGCGTTATTTTCATCGTGCACATGACGAGACATAAATCGTTCAGACGCGATTCGTGATTCATAAAACCCACCAAACAACTTTACATTATTTTCAAAAATAATTTGATCACTATCATATACTCCCGCAGATACGACTATAGGAAGGTTTAATGATGATGCGTTTTGAATAGCGGATTGAATTGTTTTTTTCGGATAAAATCGAGAACCATTATAATCATCGGAACCATATTCCTGGCTCACAAATATCGCATTTGACTCACCCAATAGCATGGGATCATAGTCATCTAAATCGCAAGCACTTGAAATAGAATCGCCATCCATATCAATAAATACCTGATCTGGATTGCTTCTATACACACAGTTATCCACTGTATTTTCATACCCATCTCCATCCATATCTTCATCACATAAATCACCCAGACCATCGTCATCACGATCCAATTGATGATGATTAACAATGAGTTCACAATTATCGATTACATTATCATGCCCATCATTATCAGCGTCTAAATCACAGGCATCCCCTTCAGCATCCGCATCTGTATTGAGTTGTTTGGCATTGGCAATCAATGGACAATTATCCGTACTATCCAAATGATCATCCCCATCTGTATCTGAATTTAATGGATCTGTTTTTATATTTTCTTCTGTGCCATCCCCTAACCCATCGCCATCCGTGTCCATTAAACTGATATTTGTTCCAAGCATTAATTCCAAATCATCACTTAATCCATCCCCATCCCTATCATCGTCACATGCATCCCCATGCCCATCCGCATCTTGATCTAACTGATCCGCATTTGAACTAGTTGGACAATTATCCACTGAATCTAAATGGCTATCATCATCACTATCTGCAATCATTGAATTTGTTCCCATCAATAATTCATCACTATTTAGCAAACCATCGCCATCGATATCGTCATCACTATTATCACCCTGGCCATCCTGGTCCGTATCCATCCATTCCGTACTTTCCATTGGAAAAAAATCATGCCCATCCAGCACACCATCTAAATCCGCATCCGCATTAAACGGATTGAGACCCTGAATAATTTCTTCAATATCCAATAGATCATCACTGTCTGAATCAATCGACATATTATACGATAACGACCCATCATCAATGTGAGCATCATCTAAAGTTTCTATATCAGTTTCCAGCATTGCCACTAACACGGAATCCTCACTGCCATCGCTGCGATAATATATATTCATTACAAAATGATATTTTTCCTGACGATTAATGTCTGATTGCCATGTAAAATGCCATTGATCATCCTTTTTTTCTCCGTCTACAATATCTGATACGCGGGCGCGTTCTATACTTGAAAACAAGATACCTTTACTCTCCAAATTATCCTGAATTTGAACAAGCATTTCTGGATAATGCGGCACTATCGACAATGTGGGTGACGATGTATTTTTATTTCCGCAACCCATAATCATTCCTAAAATTAACATCCATCCTATCCATCGCATGAGTTATTTCTCCTTTTTCAATTGCATATTACTCATCCATGAGTGCTGATATGCATTATTAGTTACACCCACAATACACGGAAGTAGCTGGCTCGCATTGCCATTCATAACCATTATTGTAATTGATGAGGATAATGAATTTGCAAGATCCGTAATGGTAAATGTCATCTCACCAGAGGTGATATTTCCAGGAGTTAATTCTCCTACTCCCGTGCGTGAGTGTAATTCAATTGATGATTGATTTGTGGATATATCCATCAGTACATTTGGGGATTCATTTTCTCGATGGGCTTCAATCATATATTCATGCTCAGGATCACCCCATACCTTAAATACTAATGAGCCATTATATACGGTCGATCCTGATTGAATATTCGTAATTACTGGTACTGGCTGAAATGATAAATCAATGGAACGATTATTTTCTCTAAAAGAAATTTCGCATTTTGAATAATTCCCTATACGCTGTTTATTTTGATTATAAGCATTCGCAGCAATACAATAACTATCTGAAAATGGCATATCTATAAGATCAATAGTGACATCATCTTTGTTAAGTTCAAATTTCTGATCCAAACTATGCGCATCATTCCATACATGCATTTGAATCATTTCAATTTCACCTGGCATATGCGTGGAGTTAAAATCACGCTGCCATTCATATTTAATAGGAATTACATTTGTCGGACTTTTGTGATGATCAGGTAAACCACCACATGAGGAAATAAAAAGAGCAATATACCACAACCATCCCATTCGTTTAATGAATAAAATATAAATTGGTTTATTCTGCATTAATTATGATCCTTAATATGTATACTCATGGTACCAGAATTTGCGGCATTGTTTTCTCCACTGGACAATACGATTCCTGTTATTAGACCCACGCCAAGAGTAGTTAATATACTTCCCCAAATAAATTTTCGTTTAAATATGGATTTCTTTTCACCCATAACAATGACTGGATTATTATAAATAAAAGGCACATATGTATGATCCATTACATCATGATTCTGTAATTTAAGATCTGCAAAAATATGTGTCATCATTTTCACCTCACTATCCATTGTTAAATTTAACTGATCATCAAGCGATATTAATAATGGCGCACGTGATATTTTTTTCTGGCTATTTAGCACCTGCACTTCCAACCAATGTGCGGATTTTATGCCTGGATCGGAATCGACCATGAGTACATAATTGGAATGCATTTGATGACCTGCATTCAGTGCATATTGCATGCGTATTTGATCATCATTACTCGGCATAACATCCGATGTCACTGTTGATACAGCCCATTTTAACCGCTGATTGACAGACGTAATATCATTGGAAAAAATTTCTACATTAGATTCTGTTGTTTGATAATGATTGGCGACAATTGCAATATGATAACCCCCTACTGGCAAGGATGATATAGTCAACGGCGTTATTCCTGCCATCCATCCATTGACATATACCTGGGCAGCAGGCGGATCGCTTTGTATTTGCAATCTTCCTTGTTTAGTTTTTGATTGCGATTCTTTTTCTTTATTAATTGCCTTAATTAATTTGGGCGGGTAATAATCTGCAGACAACTCAATCATTGGATGATCCCTACAAATAGCATGCAATGCTGATTCAACAGCCTCCTTGTCTTTCATTGATTGTAAAATCAATGCATCTGTAAGTTGTGCATCCAGACGAAGTCGCCATGCTGCCATATCATTAAAACCATCTAAATCATCCAACACCTTTAAAATAACACTATGCGCTTCTTCAAATTGAAAATCATAGTAATGCGACTTAGCAGTATCCATTAAGTTCAATAGATGACTATACTTATTATCGCTATTAATTGATTGCTGATAATAATTTAAAATAGGTTTAATCTGATTAATTGAAATACCTTGATATTGGCCGGACAACTGTATTTGATCACAAATAGCTGTCGCCATACGATTAGAGGTACTATCTAAGCTATGATCAACGACCGGCAAACAAAGCACTGTCGGCAACTCATTTGCAAAGACATTAAATGACGGCCCTAAAACTAGCATTAAAATAAGTAAAATAGATATATATTGCGACATGATGGTATCATGCATAAGCAGTTTTCATGCCACTTTTTTCAAGTAAAAAATATGCTTATTTTTCAATAGGATAGGATTTTTCACACTGATGGATTCAATGGCCTGTTCGTGAATACGTGCACCAGGTTCAGCACACTTGTGCCATTTTTAAAACACTTAGATAATGACACACCTTCCAAAAAACTTAATTACATTCCAATGTAGGTGAAAATACTGTAACTGATGAGCTTTCCGCATTTGCACTTTCAACAGGCGTTGACCCTATATCACTACCATCTGATTCCACCTGACGCGTAATAGTCATAGCATTTTCTGTAGGACTATATATAGAAATCGATCCACATGCATTCCCAATATCACCTATTTCACCGGTTAGCGCCATCAGAAGTCCTTTATCGCCAATATTACTGGTTGTCTCACCAACAGCCATATACCCATCATCCGCACTGAGACTTACACCATAAAATACATCGCCTGTTCCCAAGCTATATTGCTTTCCCCAGCTAATGGCACCATCAGTGGTTAACTTGATTAAATACGCCGTCATATTGGATACAACATCCTGAGACCCTGCAATGACTAATCCACCATCTGCGGCACTCACGACATCATAATTTCGATCATTATTTGATCCATAACTTTTCACCCAAGTTTCCTGGCCATTGGATCCCAATTTCATCACAATCATACTACTATCGGTGGTATTACTATCATAGGCTTTACCCACAACAACAATAGATCCATCAGCCAATTCTACAACTGAATTCAATGAATTATCCGGTTGTATTTGCCCAGAAACAGCATATGTATATTCCCATTCAACAACACCTGCACTGGTCACACGCATTGCCCACATATCGTATTCTGACATGCCAATCACTGAATAACCCACCACAATATAATCCCCATTATTTGCTTCAATGACTTTTTTTGGTATTTCTCCTTTTCCAACTGCAAAGTGAGATTGCTCAATACCTGAGCTATTTAATACCATCATCCATGTATTCCATGCAGATGACAATGAATATCCTGTTAACAAATAATTCCCCGACGACAATTCCAATATAGATATATTACCATTTCCACCATCAGCAGAAGCGGTTCCATACACTTTTTCCCATGAAATCACATCAGACGCATCTACCTTCACCACCCAAAGATTTCGACTCGCTGTCAGCGCTGGTATAAACCCATTCGTCTCACCAGCCATAATAAATCCACCATCACTAGTGACCGCAATGCTTGTTGCACGATCATCACCTGCACTACCATATACTTTTTGAAAATCAATACTTCCATCACTATCAAAGCGCGACACAAAATAATCCTTATTTCCTGCACCGGATTCATCGGTAATACCAACCGCAAGGTATTGACCTGCACCTGTAGTCGCAATATCATTAAATGCCGCATTCGTTGTTGCGCCGAAATAGGCTAAAAATGTATCTGGCGCTACATCGGTGGTAAATGTGGACGTCATATCAGTCATAGGATTGCCATCACTATCGTCCAAATCTGTCAATGACACTGTAAATTCAGTCGTTGATGTTAAAGGATCATCTGGAGTAATGGTTAATGTACGACTACCCGCATCATAGGAGAACGTTATATCGATTTCTACCATACCATCCAACAACTTAATATTATCGGCGATCAGAGTAGCCACATCCATTTGTGAATCAAATGTAATATCAATATCAGAATACACGCTCACCAAACCTGCACCATCACTTGGACTAATGACAGACACTGAAGGTTGTGCAGCTGTTGAAAAACTCCACATATAATCACTCGCTAATGCACCACCTGCATCACTTTCAATATCCGTTGTTAATGTCACATTATAATCGCTACTTTCAGTGAGATTGCTATCCGGTGTAAATACGGCATTTGCATTTGCACATGCAATGCTTCCAGATACACTGCCACCGCCATCGAGCTCTACAGTAAATGAACTGACATCCACTGTTGTACAGTCATAATTCTCACTAAGCACTGCTGTAATAGTTGTATTAACGAGTATACTATTTTCATCAGAGTCCGGATTTGTTGAACTAATGCTGGGCGATGCCACGCCACTGGCAGTTTCAAATGTCCATTGATAATTACTTGCCAAGGCAATACCATTACTATCCGTAATATCCGTATTTAATGTCACAGTATAAGATGTTGATGATGACAAATCAGCATCCGGTGTAAATATAGCTGTCTTTGTACTACTGTTATATGAAAAAGACCCTGTCACACCACCGGACACAGAAAATGACGATGATGTAATGCTACTCTCATCCATAGATTTACTAAATATTGCTTGAACTGTACTTGATACAGATACGCCCACACTGCTGTCACTAGGCGATGTACTTGATACTGCTGGCACTGTATTATCAAGTGTCGTAAAATACCAACTTTCCCCCTGGGACATCGTATTACCGGAGATATCACTAATCGACGCTGATGCACTGACAATATACCGTGTCGCTGAATCCAAATCACTTGCTGTCTCAAGCATTATTGTTTTTGCATCTGACGACATACTAATGCTCGCTGAAACAGACTGACTCAACAATTGCTCCATATCCATATAGCCAAAACTCTCCGATGAACTCACATCAGGAATTAACACAACTGAACTATCATTCACTGTATCCGCATCAATGGGCTCATTAAATGTTAACTGAATACTTGTCCCCACACTAACATCACTTGCACCACTTGCAGGTGATTGGCTGGAAATACTAGGCGCGTCACTATCTCCTGCAACAGCAAATATTTGTTTTCCTATATATGCATCTCCATTTTCATCAGTTAAACCATTTGCACAAAATGTATAGACAGTTGCTTCATCCAAATCTTGATTTACATAAATATATCCGTAATCCACATCCGATCCCTCTTCACAAAACACATCGACATCTATTGTATTTGTGGATGAGCAATCACTATCCTTAACTAAATACAATGTGGACTCTGAAATCGCAGTGCAATCAATGCCTGATTCAAAGTTCCATACCCATTCAGTGGCATCAGTGGCCACAATGCCACTGACTGCATCGGCGCGTAATTGATCCTGACCTTGAATGGCACCTGAACATGCCTGTATAAAAAATACGATCACTATCATGAAATATGTGTATTTTTGTGTCATGACAGATAGATTAAGCAAGAAATATACCAAAAGAATAAAATAAAAATAAAATACAAAAAAGTAAATATTTTCAACAACTTACGCATATAACACCTATTATCTCAACTAATCAATGACACTATCAAATTGAGACATCTCATTATTATTTCCTAACTATATTAAAAAAATGCATCAACCTATTGTTTTTTATACAGTTTTACATGTCAAAAATAAGACGCTTCTATATTATGGGGAGTGGTATAACTGTCCTTAGGAAAGCCCACCTTAGCAGATTGCCCAGAAAACTCAATTCAACACCATAACCATATGCTTGCACCATCATTAAATTTGTTTACCGCCTAGAATCTCTTGCATTTTTGAACAATCACCAAAACACTCATGTCGATGGCAGTACTATTTATCATTAGCTATAAAAACTATTGCATCTAAATCTACATATGTTTATTTGGTGTTCAGAGAATAGAACACTGTAAATAATATTAAAAATATTGCTATTGGAAAACTCACATACACATACTATGGGTCGCAAACACTTACCCTGCATATTAATCGCCGATGATGATGAATCAATGCGCGATGTGCTTCAATCTATTCTATACGATCAATATAAAATCTACACTGCATGTAATGGCAGCGATGCATTACAAATCGTTAAGCAACAAGAAATTAATTTAGTACTTATGGACATCCAAATGCCTATCATGGATGGACTCACAGCACTCAAAGAAATCAAACAATTTAATGACCGCATCGAAGTCATTATGATTACTGTTATTAAAGATATTGCCACCGCTGTAACAGCCATACAAAATGGTGCCTATAATTTCATCAATAAGGATTTTGATTACGATGAAGTGCGCAATTTAGTTGCAAAAGCCATTGAAACACAGACTGACAAACATGAGCTTGTTAGTTTAAAGACAGAAATAGCCACATTAACAGACAAAGAATATATCATCGGAAATACAGATAAAATGTGCGGCATTTATGATATCATGAAATCCGCGGCACCCGTACCGGCAACAGTGCTCATTACGGGTGAATCCGGCACAGGCAAAGAACTGATGGCCAGAACTATTTATAAAATGAGCCATCTAGCAGACCGACCATTTGTGACAGTCAACCTTGCTGCAATCCCTGATGAACTGGTTGAGTCCACATTATTTGGCCATGAAAAAGGCGCATTTACTGGCGCAGGAAACAGACGGCAAGGCAAATTTGAATTGGCAGATCGAGGCACATTATTTTTGGATGAAATTGGTGAGTTAAAGTTTTCACTTCAATGCAAATTGCTGCGTTTTCTACAGGAAGGCGAAATAGAACGCATTGGTAGCAATCACACCACATATATCAATACGCGCTTAATTGCAGCCACCAATGTTAATTTAAAACAAGCTGTGGAAAATGGCTCTTTTCGAAAAGATCTATTTTACCGATTAAATGTGGTTCCTATCCAGCTACCACCGCTTCGCGAACGGCAAGCAGATATTGCTCAACTAGCCACTTTATTTGTTGAGCGATATTGTATTAAATTTCGAAAAAAAATAAAAAGTTTTACTGACGATGCATTATCCACTATGCGTTTAAACCCATGGCCTGGCAATATCCGGGAATTTGAAAATTTAATTGAACGCCTTGTGGCCACCACATCTGCAGACATCATTACAGAATATGATCTGCCCATGGAATATCAACTTGCTAAATTTCAATCCACCGATATTATTCATGATTACGGAGAGACATTGCGACAAGCCATGGAATCATTCGAGCGCAATTTACTCACAAGTACATTAGAATTAGAAAATTGGCATCAAGGTAATACCGCTAAACGACTAGCCATTCACAGAAAAACACTGGAATATAAAATCAAAAAATTTAATTTAGAAAAATAATCAAGGAGGTTATATGAAAAAGAAGTCCTTATTTCTTTTCTGTATATTACTTATCGGCACAGCTCTATGCACACTCGCCAATGCAGAACCCCCATCCACACATATCGATGATATTTTCATCACTGCCACACGATTTGAAAAATCAACAACACTCATTCCACATGCCATTACAACCGTCACTCAAGAAGAAATCCAGGCAATGAATGCACAACAAGTCACGGATATATTATATCAATTACCAAGCATTCATGCATTACCACTCGGTGCACAAGGGGATGACTTTGATATCTATATGCGCGGCACAGATCGTGATGAAACCATTATTTATTTGGATGGTATCAAGCTTAACAACGCATCCAATGATCGCGCACGATTAAATTCGATCCCGACACATCTGATCGATCGTATCGAAATTATTCGCGGATCGCAAAGCGTGCTATATGGTTCCAAAGCCATTGGCGGCATTATTCAAATTTTTACAAAAAATGAAAAAGAAAAGCAAACATTTACAGACATTCAATTTTCCGGTGGAAACTTAGACACATTGTCAGAAAATATTCTATTTCATCACAGTGACCAGCGCATTGCGATCGATTTAGCATATTCACGCACAGATCAAAAAGGACGATTTAGCCAGGATCGATTTGGCAAAAATGCATTTAGCGCCAAGCTATCAATTACATTGCCCGATCAAAGTATTTTACGTACAAGCAGCCATTTATGGCAACATAATCAGGAATTATTTTATGAATATTTAGTTGCACCTGGCATAGCTGTGGATAATCAAGCAAATCCCAATGCATTATTTATATTTGTTGATAGGGATACCAATCGCCATATGAACTCACTATCTACTGCGCACTCATTATATTATAATCGTGATCACACTGCATGGTGGCAAACGACATTCCAATACGATTTTTTATACACCAAAGAAAATGATCACAATTCCAATCAAGGCGATACAGGACCTACAACCAATGCTGGATTTACATTAATACCCAGTAGTTTTCTAAATACGATTAGATCCTATCGGCATCATGCATTAATTCAAAATAATTTTACCATACTCGATAATGCACGCATGCGCGATATTATTATTTCTGGCATTGATTTTGAGTATGATGATGTCAAAATTTCTGGAACAACCTTTCCAGGCGATAATGCCATACCCGCAGGATCTATCGGACCACTACCTGCAAATACCGATTTTCCAATAGCAGGTGAGCCAGGAAATCGAAAAAACTATGCATTTTTTCTTGAAAATGATTTCACCTATAATCATTGGCTGACTGTAAACACAGGGATTCGCGTGGATCATAATTCATCCTTTGGCACGGAATTTACCCCACGCATTGCGCTATCTGCAAAGATTAAACACACAGATACATTATTTAAAGCAAGTTATGGCCATGGCTTTCACGCACCCACAGTCACTGATTTTTATATTGCCAAAGCATTTGGACTCAACAATCAACTAAAACCAGAGCATTCTCAAGCCTATGAACTGGGTTGCGTCCAGTATCTATTGAAAAAAACACTGATGTCCGAAATCAACTTATTTTATATTGATTATGATAATTTAATTGCTAGCTCTCAAAATACAAATGATGCCTATAGCATGGGCATCGAATCCATTATATCATGGAAACCCATTCCAGAAATTGCCATTACTGCCAATTATTCCTATACCAAAGCCATTGATGAAAGTAACAACAACACCCCTTTACCCAATCGCCCCAAACATCAAGGAACTATTTCTATTACTGGAAAACCTATCACATATATGATATTGCGCGCTGATCTATCCTATACTGGCAAACAGTTTGAATCCTTTGCCATTGTCGATGCAAATGGCATACCTATCTCAGGATCTTTTGCCAATGCATCCATTGCAAGCAATCGGCATATCAGTGATTACGTGATATTAAATGCATCTACATCCTATGATTTTGCTCATCATTTACCTGGCAATTATTTTGATAAATTAAATGTATTTGCAAAACTCATGAATATTACCAACCAAAAGCATCAATCCCGATACGGATTTCCTTCTGCAGGCATTACATTTTTAGCAGGCATGGGTGCTCGATTTTAATGAATTAAAATGATCTTAAAAACGCCCAGTGTTTGATTATCAAAGCACTGGGCATTTATTTATTTTTTTCAGAAATTTAATTATACAGCTAAAGTAGCCTTACTTTCCTTTGGATTGGGGCCATATTTATTCTCACCAAACTGACTGTCTTTAAATAAAATGATAAAAACAAATACAATTCCAACAATGGGTACCCATAATAATAAAATCCACCAGCCACTCCATCCGATATCATGACAACGACGGACAATTAATGCAAATGATGGCAACGTAATTGCCATACTATATAGCCACGTTAAAATCATTCCTGTACCAATAATAGAGTCAACAAATAAAAGAACAAACATAATACATGTTGAAACCAACAAAAAAATACCTTGTTCTTTTCGCCTAGCTCTACCATTAAACTCCGCATATTTTTTTAAGACACCTACATACTCTTTTACATATTCATTCATTTTTTCTCCTTTTGTTCATGAAATTAATTACAAAATAGACCTTGAAAATTATTCAAAACATCACAAACTGAGTGTATCTTTATCAAAACCACTATAAAAATCCACAAAATACGATCATTCATTGTTTTCGATCAATCGAGCTGCTATACTGAAGCTGCCTATAAAACAGCTATTTTAGGGAGATCCCGTACAATGACATGCCCATCCATTCGTATTCTGCTAGTAGAGGATAATCAAACATTTATTGAAATGGTACACCATTATCTGTGCCAACCATATCATTCATCCTTTGAAATGGATGAATGCCGTTCATTAAAAAAAGCCAAAGAATTTCTACATCATAATACGCCAGATTTAATATTATTGGATCTAAATTTGCCAGATTCAGAAGCATTGCCCACATTTTTTGATATTCAAGAGCACTATTCTCATATTCCAATTATTATTTTCACCCACATTGAAAGCGAGTTTTTTGCATTAGAAGCTGTTCGCCGTGGGGCACAGGATTACCTTATCAAGTCAAATATTCGTCGTGATGAACTCATTCGAGCAATACGCTATGCAATAGCCAGATTCCACGCCCAATTGGAAGTCAACACAACCAAGCGAAAATTATCATCCCTGATTCAAAATACACCGCTTGGCTATATTGAATGCAATGATCAACTACGCATCACTTCATGGAATCCATCGGCTGACACTATTTTCAATATCAACCGTAAACAGGCCATTGATCGACCCATCCAGAAATTACTTTTTTACTCCGTACATAATAAAAATTTATCCAAAAAACTCAATCACGCCCTCATTTCCAAAGAAAACATTCAATTATGTATTGATCATGGACAAAGTAAGCATTGCCCACAACGCATATGCCAATGGTATATCACACCTGTTAGCCATTTATTAGATAACAGCACTCACCTGTCCTGCCTTATTCAGGATATCACTGAGCAAACACAAGCGGATAAGCAATTGAACGAGCAAATGCATGTATTATCCAAATTAAATACAGAGCTAAAGGATACACAGTCAGAACTCATTCAAGCGGGAAAGCTCACTGCTATCGGACAATTAGCCGCTGAGATGGCACATGAAATCAACAATCCCCTAGGTGCCATTCGCATTCACACAGAAGAAATCATATCTGACATCGAGTGCAATCAAGCGGATATAAAAGAGATTCATGAAAGCGCACAAAGTATTTTACGAAGCACAAATAAAGTATCTGAAGCTGTACACAATATGAAATTATTTTCACGTCAAAGTGACAATCAATTTTCAAAAATTGATATTCACACACCGATAAATCATGCCATTGAAATTATCAATCCGCATTTAAAAAAGACTTCTATTCAATTGAAAAATAATCATCATTCATCGCCATTATTTCTTTGGGCAAATACAAACCGGCTAGAACAGTTATTTGTTAATTTGCTATTAAATGCTATCGATGCCCTTTCAGAATCAGATCAATCCAATAAAGAAATTATCATTCAGACAAACCATTCCAAGAATATGATCAACATCGATATTATGGATAATGGCATCGGTATATCAGATCATGTAAAAGATTCTATTTTTACACCTTTTTTCACGACTAAGAAAGAAGGCAAAGGTGTGGGACTAGGCTTGGCCATTGTACTTCGTATTATCGATGACCATTGCGGAAAAATAAATATCTGCAATCACACTAAAGACTATACACATTTTCAAATAACACTTCCCATTGATAGACGCCAAGGAACGCGCACTTAGGATAGCTATGACCAAATTATTAATTGTGGATGACAATACAGAACTATGTGATGCGCTTGCAAACGCATTGATCAAACGAAATTATACGGTGGATAAAGCAATAAATGGCATTCATGCATTAAAACAAATTGAATCCAATTTTTATAATTTAATTCTCACTGACATCCGAATGCCAGAGATGGATGGTATTCATTTATTAAAATCCATTAAAACCATTTCACCTGCAAGCATTGTTATCATCATGACCGCCTATGGCACAGTGGCAAATGCAGTTGAGGCCATGCATATTGGCGCATTTGATTATGTTCTTAAACCATTTTCACCCAAAGAAATTGAAATTAAATTACAGCATGCACTGGAAAAACAAAAACTACTATTTGAAAATAAACTATTAAAGGAATCCATTCAAACGCACTATGGACAACTTATTGGAAGCTCACATTCCATGCGACATATTTACACATTGATTGACAATGCCACACAGTCAAGCGATACTGTGTTAATTACTGGCGAAAGCGGTACAGGCAAAGAACTGGTCGCACGAGAAATACATCGACGGTCCAATCGCTGCAATGAGGCATTCACGAGCATTAACTGCATTGCCTTAAGTACACTTGCATTTGAAAGTGATTTATTTGGTTATGAAAAAAATGCATTCCCTGAAGCAATTGAACGAAAGATTGGTCGTTTAGAAGCAAGTAATGGCGGCACTTTATTTCTGGATGGTATATCCGATATTTCTGAATCCTCCTTAAAAAAATTAATATATTTAATTCAAGAACATGCATTTTATCGACTGGGCAGCCATCAAAAAAATACAGTTAATGTCCGAATTATCGCTGCTAATCAACGCAATATACATGATCATGATCAAAAGGATGCTATCAATAAATCCCTATACACCCATCTTTTTACACATACAATTGACTTGCCCAATTTAAATGAGCGGCAAGAAGATATTTTTGAACTCACTCATTATTTTATAGAAAAATATAATGCACAATATAATCGACACATAAAAATATCACCGGAAGCAATGTCCTTATTAAATAACTATTCATGGCCAGGCAATGTTCGTGAACTTGAAAATATCATTTCCCAAGCATTGCTTACTGCAGAAAATAAACTAATTACACCCTATTATTTACCACAACATATTGCCAAACATGCCAAAGTAGATATCCAAGAACCAGAACGTGGCACATGGGAATTAAGTGCCAGGATGAATGCCATGGAAGCGGAAATTATCAAATCCGCATTGAATAAAAACAATGGCAATCAGAGCCAGGCCGCTAGAGACCTTGGGATTAAACGATCATCACTGCAGTATAAAATTCAAAAACATGGTTTATTGGACAATGAGAAGTAGGCATACTTAAGTGATCAACACTCAGGGCGATTGCATCTAAATTAAGTTGAAAATAGTTTATAATACCGGTAATATAATTGTTTTTTGCAATTTCCTTCAAATGTCAGGGGGCGCCTAGCTCTCTGAAGTGCCTATTATAATAGACTCAGACGTGTCTATCCGGTCAATCATGCAGATCAACCTCCCTTTTAAATACAAAAGATGATATACATACCATCTAGCAAAAAAAGGGGATATTATGAATGAACGACCAACAATTACAGCGCATTTTTCAACTTTAGACGATCCAAGAGTAGACCGAACAAAACATCATCACCTACAAGATATATTAACCATCGGTATCTGTGCAGTGATATGTGCTGCCGATAACTGGGTTGAAATTGAACGATTTGGAAAGAGTAAGGAGCGATGGTTTAAGCAGTTTTTATCGCTACCTAATGGCATACCATCTCATGATACATTTGGGCGCGTTTTTGCCGCACTGGACTCAGAGACGTTCATGACATGTTTTTCAAATTGGATATCTGCGGTAGGTGAGGTTACAAAAGGAAGTGTCGTCGCAATAGACGGCAAGACGCTTCGGCGCAGTTTTGACACGGGGTCTGAAAAAGCAGCGATCCATATGGTCAGCGCATGGGCAGAGAAAAATGAGTTGGTATTGGGTCAGCTAAAGACAGAAGAGAAGTCCAATGAAATTACAGCCATTCCGAAATTGCTGGATATTCTGGATGTTACTGGATGTATCGTAACGATTGACGCGATGGGATGTCAGCGCAAGATAGCAGAGAAAATAGTATCTGGCCAAGCGGATTATGTATTAGCAGTGACAGGCAATCAGGGGCGTTTGCATGATAACATTACGCTATTTTTAGATGAGGGGTTGTCGAATGAATGGCAAGATATATCAATACAGCATAAGCAAACGATTGAGAAAGATCATGGCCGGATAGAAACGCGTGATTATTATCTGAGTGCAGATATAAATTGGATGCCAGAAGCGAGGAAATGGAAAGGCCTGTCGAGTATTGGAATGGTTCGATCTCAGCGAGAAATAGGCGAAAAGAGGAGCATAGAGACGCGCTATTATATTAGCACATTGAATGAAGTAGAGAATTTTGCTTATGCGGTACGTCGTCATTGGAGTATCGAGAATTCATTGCATTGGGTATTGGATATAGCGTTTCGAGAGGATGAAAGTCGTGTGCGCAAAGATCATGGCGCCGCCAATTTAGCGATTCTAAGACATATAGCGGGACTGTTGAAAAAGGACTAAAAATGAGAGAATGTGCGATAGTTGCCTGATTT
>CAYZSU010000030.1:0-25759 GCA_964480565.1 uncultured Myxococcales bacterium
TTATATCATATTATTAATCTTATTACTCGTCAATTCATTAGAATCGGTGTACTAGTACATGAGATGCACGAAATCCATTATCATCACTATCAATAAAAATTGGATTAGTCATGGCCCAGGCACTAGCACCCACAGTGGAATCCGTATGAAATGTGCTTAAATCCATAGGATCAAAGTGATTGGGATATTTATCTGAATCAACCAATACCTGCGTAACCATAGGAAATAATGACCGATACCCTGATGTATCTTTTGTACCTCTTGCAAATGCAACCACCCAAGTATCTTCTGCAACATGCAAATCCACCATCACTGTAGCTGAAATTACACCATCGTCCTCATGCCACTCAGTCAATGTACCATCGGATAATTTAAAGGATAACAGAGGCGCATAGGTATATTGAGGTATATGATACGGCTTATAAAATTCTGATGGGTCGGAAGCCACGCCTTGCATGGGCTGACCTGTTTCATCATCCACTGGCATTGGCATTGTATTGGCATAAATGTCGATGGTATCAAACCATGCCCAGCTTGCCGCAGTTACATCAATAGTAAGGGCGATTTTCTTACCAGAAATTGTATCGCCAATTTGAGCAATATGACCGGTCTCATTTTTTGCTTCCATCATGATAATCGGCCCTGCAGATATTGATATATGTTGCGTATTAATACTATGTGCATAGTTTTCCAAATCAATGGATCCGTGATTATTTCCTAAGCCATCCCGTGGATCAGTGCTACTTGCAATATAATTTCGTGGTAATCCCACAGGATTTGGAGTTGCGCGATGACTATCTGAGTTGGCTGTTGCTGACACACGAAATCCCAAATTGAGCATATTAAACCACGTGGGCAATGCAGAGCGAAATAGCATATTATCATCATGTAAATGCGGTCCAACCACTAACTCCATCGCATTAAAATCCAATGCCATCAGCGGTGTTTGATCATAATAAAGCGGATATACGGGATCATTAACCATCGCATGCATCCGCCGCTCTATTGGATCTGCATAACTGCTAAAGGGCTGAACATCATGACTATCCATATATAACGGCGATGTTACCCAGCCTGTTGCGGCAAAAATACCTGTAGGAATATCCATAATATGATTAAGCTGTATCACCTCTTCCCCTGGATCTTTTCTGACTTCAGAAATAATGTCCTGTAATGACATCACATAATCCGGTGCTGGCGATACATGTTCATTGGCTGAATGACTCCAGTCAATCGCACCACCATCAGGATCTTCGGGATCTGACTCCAATGGAAAGGCATGCAAATGCCCATAATGATTTGGCGTAATTTCATCACCTACTGAAGTTTGTATCATTCCTGACGACAACCACCC
Organism: uncultured Myxococcales bacterium; assembly: GCA_964480565.1. Lineage (GTDB taxonomy): Bacteria > UBA10199 > UBA10199 > 2-02-FULL-44-16 > JAAZCA01 > CAYZSU01. The sequence goes on from CAYZSU010000030.1 coordinate 1,355, forward strand.
CTTTCGAATCAATAATTCATAGGCAGGCGCATAATCGGTAATCACATCATGGTCGGATGATTGAATCACATCCAAGCTTTCCGCGGCAGCTGATAAAACACGAAAAGGCAATGTCATACTTGAATCCGGACTTACGATGCTATGAATATGAAAATCTGCGCTAATATAACCGGGTGTTTTAACCGCACGCTCTATAAATACATTATCGATTTCAAACTGTTGGCCCGGTGAAAGCTGTATTGGAATTTCCACTGATTTATATTCTGGCCCACGTGAAATCACAAACATATAGTCGCCAGGCTCAATATTCATCGTACTTTCACCGCTTAAATCAAATGTTCCTTTTTCTGTAATATATTTTACATCCATGACTCCATAAATCGAGGCATAATAATCATTGGTGAAAAATCGACCCGCGCTACCAATTTTATTGGGACTAGGATCCTCACCCACAATAGTCAATCGCACAGGCACGGCTTGATTTGTATCTGAATCTATAATCGGCGATTTTAATACAATATGCGATGTATCTCCCAATGTACATGCAATAGGATCAATCGCACCTGACAGATCGATTTTTGCCGGTACACATAGGCCTGAATGAATTGTTTCATTTTCGTGAAATCCTGATTTATACACATATATATCGTATTTTCCAGAACCAAAGCGATCGGCCAGGGAATTGGTACCTGTAGATAATTGCCCCTGAAAATCGCCATTTGAATCACTGCGATATGTAATAATTGTTTTTCCTTTTTCGACAACAGCAATGGTCGCATTTTTTACAGGATTACCTGATTTATCAAGCACCTGCCCTACTATACGCTTTCTCGGCACATTCAATATATCAAGACCCGTATCAAATACACTGCCTGCAGACCCATTGCCGACAACAAAATAACTTGTAATAATAAGGGAGTCATTTGCAGGAATGATGGTGTTCACGCTACTAGAACTAGCACCCATCAACATTTTCATAAATTCTTCCCCAAACATAATGCCATTGACACCCGAATAACTAATTGAAGATGTTTTACGATAGGATTCTGTATCCCTATCATAAAATGGCGTCATCTCATAAAAGTACCCATAGGAAACATCCACATTCTCAAATCCTGCAAAAATCATGGCTGGCGTATCAGATGCGATCTGCCCTAATAGATCCGGCGTAAATCCTTGCCCTGGAATGAGCATCGATAACTGACCCGTACCATTTAAAAACTGTCCAAGAGGTAAGTATGTATCTTCAGACCCATTATTCACATAAGTTGTTGTCATACGCACATAATTATCCCCAGGGGACAGCGTATAATCTGTAATGACTTCATGCTGTATTCCTCGTAAATCCTCGTATATTTCAAAGGGATTTTTTCGATCATCAAATCGGTTTGGAAATGCAATTGCCTTCCCTGTAAATGTTTCTGCAACAGCTGCAATAAAATCGATATCCAAGTAATCATATACATCGATTATACCATGGGCACGCACATGAATATCAGAACCATCTTTCCCATCTGACATCACTTCAAGTCGCTGATTATTCACTGTCCATTCCACATTTACGAGTGGAAACATAGTTCCCCATTGATCTTGCCCTTGCCCTGATGCGCGCTTAATATCAGCATCGATTATATTACCACCAAATGAATTTACATCCGAGTTTTTACCTGGCTTTTGTATGATCACACGAATACGATCATTTTCAAGCAAAAGATCACCCATACGACCTTGAGCGATTGGCCCAGAAATAAGCTGAGATGAGTCTGTTATGGATAATGGCGTAAGGCCCATTATGGCATTATTGGCATCAATACTCGGGGTATTCGAACTTTTTGAACAACTCAGCTGGATTAAGAGAATCAAACAAAAAATAAGACTATTATACACACATGATAATATACGCATACATTCCTTATCGGCAAAAAATGATTTTTGTTGCTAAATTTTTAATTTTTTCACTTCAATTTATGGTAAAAAGATCTATATTGGAATTTACACGATGAAAAGGCCCAGTGCGTTATAAGTATATTGATTAAGTAACATTATAATGAAGTTACCCTTTGAAATACCCATTATTACATCATTATAATTGATTCTATTGAACTCCCATCCAATATACCAGATGGAAGTTCAATAATTGTATTCACTCTATATTTGGGCCACAGAACAGAAGATCGGATAGTTGCACTATTATATTTTCCACAATTAAATGATATATCCACAATGCGCTCATCGCGTACCCATATAATATCCAATAGCGGTGTATGGGAGGCCATACGAATGGGCCAATACCATGCAAACGGGTATTGAATTGCCAATGCGTCACAATAGCCCTTATTTGCACAATGCATGCCTTTGATTCGAGCCATAAAAGAATGTGCGTGTTGGCATAAAACCATTTGCTGATTTGAGCTGCTCAAAAATATCATTTCTCGAATTTTCTAATCACTGATTTCAATGCAGAATTAGTTTCATGTTTTGATAACATCGCCTTAAACAATTGAACAATATCATCCGCTTTTTGACCACTCTGAATAAAATCTGTTGCCAGTGCATGATATGCAGGAATATAATTATTATCCAAATCAATGGCTTTAAAAATAAATGCACGTGCAATATCTGGATAATGATTCGCAGCAGCTACCAATATTTTTGCACCTGTTTGCCCACACATATTGGCAACATCTAAATAACCCAATGGATAATCCAAAGGATATTCACACAGTTGACTGACCATCAGTGCATTCAATATATTTGTTTGTGACATCCTATCGATTGATTTTAGCCATTTCTTTGCATGCATACAATTGCCTTCCTTAAGCGCCATATTCAATTGCATACTGGTATAATAATGAGTTGCTGTTAGCCCTGACATTTGCTCAATCGAATCATCCATTGCCATAAGATGCCCGGACGAGGCCAATGCATATATTTTTTTTAGCTGAACAGACCAATGAGTGTTAGAAATAGCACCCACTTGAATCAAGGAATCAATAGCATCTGATGATGATGAAAAAATAGTGGTATGCAGCAATTGATTTAATCGTTCGTGCAAATTACTGCATAACAAACGTTGATCAAAATATAGATAAATATATTGACCGATATAATATCGCAGTGCATCACGCATGGTCATTTTTTTATGCAATCGTTTGCGAAGTGTATTTAATTGCGTACGTGTTTTTGGAATAGGATGTACAGTTGCCAGTTCATGTGATAGTTTATCAAAAGCAAATGGCACATAGCTTAGATTTGAGGCAATTGATTTACACATTATATTCATTTCAGTGGATTGCTCCATTGCCCCATGGCATATTATGCCATAGGTTGCCTGTTTAAATTCAATGACATACACACTATTATATGCGTCGCCCGAATACAGGCGTCGACCATAATGATATTCCTTTTTATGAGAGTTTATTTTTTTTGAAAACTCATACACATCATAACGATTCTGATTCCGCACCCATTTTTTATAATCAGGCGATTGCCATTTGGAGTCCAAATACCAAATTTGAATATATCGTTGATCATCGGATTGCATGTCGACCAATCGGTCATCCAATCCATAATGCATTGTCCATTTGTTGGACAATGCAGGAATACTCACTTGAAATAATGGATCTATCATAATATGTTTATTTGCCAATACATCCACACATTGCATTCCCCCTATACTGACAAGAATTAGTACAATTCGTGATGAAATAGCATTGCAAAGTAAATATTTAAGAATTCGATGAAATATCCCCAGAGGGATGTATTTCATCATCCTATTCAATTGATATGACATTGCTGTTTCCACTCCTTTAAATATTGACTCAGTTCTGGCCTGAGCATCACCAATGGTATGGCCCGGTTAATGATAGGCTTATGCTGGCAAGTTTTTGATTTTAAATCAGAAGTTAACAGTAATTTTAGCTGATAAAAAGCCCTCTCTTTATTCTTTTTTACATGCTTATAAAAATCAGTGATATCAGAAATTTGTGACGTATTATGAGAAGTCAGCCATATCTCCGCACGATCAATCAATTCTAATTGTTTGGCAATATCACGATGACTCATATTATTAAACTTGGATTTAAATTCATTTATCCTATCACGTGATTTTTTTTGATATACCCCACTAATATACCTATTACGAAGTTGACGTTCATATTTAAAACTTAATCGCTTACTCATATAGGATTTATTCAATTGATTGCTAATAAAACTCTGCTCCGCATGGTATTCATCCGCATACCAATTGATTTTACAATGCAATTTTTTTTGACAATCCCCTATCATCATAGACGCTTTTTTTTCATCCAGCTCTAAATAGTTTTCCATTATATATGCACATGGATCTTTATTGAATTCTGTATTTAGAAATGATTGTTTTTTATAAATACGACTCTTCAAGTCAATAGGTTTTAAGCCTTTAGACGCACTATCAGAATTCAAATGCTTATTTATACCAATGACAAAAAACAATATAGCGCCTACTAATAATATATAATGAATTTTTCTATTCCAATGATAAATAATCATAACTGTTGACCGACCAATGAATGACTGCGCACCCACATGTAATGCGTAGTATTTAATCGATAAATGCCTATAGATTCATCACCTGAAATTTCATTTAGAAATACCGCATTTTTAAGCAATGAAAAAAAATGAGTATGTTTATCCTTTGGAATACAATCCAATATATGCCTCCCAACATATGAACGACTATTTCCTCCTCCATATACAGCGCTCACATATAAATTTGAATTTAAATAAACAGTTACCTTACCCGAAATATATCGATTGATATGCATTATGGAATTAGTTGGCTTTAAAAAAAATAAAATCAAAGTATAGAGGATATAGACGATCACACACACTATTCCCATGATAATATATACATTCATCATTTAAAAGACATCCAATCCGAGTGAAATAATAAACGCATAATAATTGGCGAAATAATCAACAATCCGGTAGCAGGCATAATACATAGTACCAAAGGCAAAATTGCTTTTTGCGCTGCTTTGGCACCATGGCTTTCCATAGTATTTATTTCACGTTCAATCAATTGAGTATTTAATTCACGAAGTGCATGGGAAATACTAATCCCTGTGCGCTTTGATTGCCGAAGCACTGAAATAAATTGATAATACAAATCTGAAGAAACGCGTTGTTGGCTTAGATCGAGCGCATGATCCCAATTCTTTCCAGATTGCACAGCATGGGAAATAAACTTAAGCTCTTCTTTCAATGCACTATCATCCAATTGATCGATCAATTTTGGAAATGCATAGGTGTATTCGTGACCCGCGGTTACGGATAGGATAATACTTTCAATAAATAAAATAATATCGGATTCAATTTCCTTTATCTGCTTATTTCGCAAATACTTCGTCCATAAAAAACAATATAATACAGACGCAATGACAACCAAACAATGCCCCCACATTTGCACAGAAAACACACGTAATACCGCAACTAACAAGCAATTTAAACCTATCGTATAAGAAATAAAATACGCGTCATCCAAGTGCACATCCTGAGAAATAATTCGCCAATACTTCGCATATGCATTATTTTTTTTATGATTTTTAAATAATACTCGCCGAATTATAAGTGCATATTTTCTTAAAATAAACTCAAAGGGCATCATATATGATGTGTGGCTGACAATAGTCACTCGGTTTTCCTGAATAAAACTATATATAAAAAATAGTAAATATCCCCATATACATCCAAGGATGATACCCCAGACAACAGTCATTTTACCTCCTGAATGAAAATTTTATAAATATTCCCAATCATTCAATCACTCATAATACGGTATAAAAAATAAGCACCAACAGCTTCCAAACTCAGTGAAATCACAATAATAAAAACCCCCAGAGGTTGAAGCAGTGGATCAAAGTACGTATCATCAACCAAATAAAGCGCTGCCGCCAATACAAGCGGCAAGGATAGCAACACACTTGACTGAAACTTCGCTTGAGCCAATATTGTTTTTTTCTTTTCCCTAAGGCGTTTTTGTTGCGTAATCATTATGATCATGCCATCAAATAATGCGATAATATTACCGCCTATGGACTGAATCATGCGCATGGATAATACAAATTGTTTAATGTATGGATGTGGCCATCGTTCATGCAGCTGCTCAATGGCATGAAGCAATTGTTCCCCATTACTAAGTTTTTTTTGAATTTGAACCAACTCATATTGCAATGGCAGCTCAATGCATTTCACATCATTCATCATTGCATACCGAAGGGAATCCCCTGATTTTAGAGATTGTCGAATTAAAATAATATAGGATAATAATTGATTCCCAATTTTTTGGCATTTTCGATGATAAAAAACAGACAATATCGACACAGGCATTAGATGAAATACATAGTTATTGAGACAGCAATTATCATTGCATATTCTATCAATCAACTGACATTTGTGATTGTATGCAGAGGATTTTCTTCTTTCAATGAACACACTGATACTTAAAAAAACTCCCAAACCAAAAATAATTGCAATCACAGCAATCATAAGCACCCTTTCTCATGAAAACAATAGATTGGGTGTAAACAGATCATATCACCCTCCAATCGCGTCACTTTAGCTATCTCTGACAATTGTCTTTTTCCAGATTTATCCCGTTCCACATGCACAATATAATCCACAGCACTAGCGATTTGCTCTCGAATCGCACGCAATGGTAAATTTTTCACGGCCATTAAAATCATCGTTTCCAAGCGCGCCAATGCATCGCGAGATGAATTGGCATGAATAGTAGTTAAGGATCCTTGATGCCCTGTATTCATGGCCTGTAGCATATCCATTGTTTCATCTCCACGACACTCACCAATCACAATACGATTTGGACGCATGCGCAGTGCATTTTTCAATAGATCCCGAATATTGATTTCACCTTGACCTTCAATATTTTGAGGACGTGATTCCAATCGAATAACATGAAAATTATTTAATTTTAATTCTGCTGAATCTTCTATCACAACGATACGTTCATCATCTGGTACTTCACTGAGAAGCGCTGATAATAAAGTGGATTTGCCAGCTCCAGTACCACCCGCAACAATAATATTTTTCTTCTCCTTGATAAATGAGGATAGCTGATCAGCTATTTGATTATCCATGGACCCTGCCTGAACTAAATCTGACAAAGCATATGGTTTTGGAAAAAACTTTCGAATGGTAAGCGCTGGGCTGTGAATTGCAATCGGTGGAATAATAATATTCACTCGATAACCATCCGGCATTCGAATATCGACCATAGGCGAAAACTCATCAATACGGCGATTGGCACAAGAGACAATCCGATCAATAAATTGAACCAAATGAGAGGCTTCCCAAAATGAAATACCACTTTTTTCAATCTTCCCCTGTCGCTCTATAAACACATCATTATAGCTATTCACCATGATTTCAGTGATCGTATCATCATCAATTAATGACTGTAAGGGACCATACCCATTAATTTCATCCAATACCCTTTTCTTAATTTGATTGGCTTCAGCAGTTGAGTAAATCGCTAATTTAGATTGACTAATTTCATATTGAATATGCTCGGATAGTTTTTCACTCATTTGCGATTGTAATATTTGCTCACTATTTTTTTGAATAGCATTGAGTATATATTTCACCTTTTTCTCATCCACTTTTGGTGTATCTTTATTGATTAATTGATTACATAGTTCATCCTCAAGATACACACTGGGCATTAATCGATACCAAATCATTTCATAATTCATAGCATCGCCAAATGAGGGCAAACATATATGTTTTGCAATAATTGTTTCTTCGTGAAAATCACTGTCTAAGCATGCAAACCCCATGGGATAGGTCCTAATATTACCCACAAATCTATTAAGAAAATCTGTAATTTGCTGCTGTTGTTGTTTATTTTTCTGATTCAGTAGAAAAATGCTGGGTGCATGTATTGATTTTATTTGGTTAATTTTAGAATAAACAATCGCAACATCAAATTGATTATGAAGCGTATCCACCTGCCGAGCATTAATACTATCTATAGTTGCGGATATAACAGGACATTTTATATGTGAATCCAACAACATACTGTGCAAATCAATAGGCATTAATTTATCCTTACAAGCCATGACAGTATCAAGCGTCATAAATGATTGATCATGATCATCAGCATGAACGATGATTGCTTTTTTTCCATAGGCATAAATATACTTACTAAACTCAGATACCCATATTAAATAATCAGATGAATCTTTTGGAAATATGCAATAAATATATTTTAAATTGCTATTATCAGTCATCGCCATCTCCTTTGTGGTGATTTTTTTGTACGTTTTTTGGGCAACCTAGATTTTGGCGCACGATATTTTTTTTCAAGTCGCGTATCATGTGATGTATCAGACAGTAAATTCAACAACTGTTGTTCTTTTGTATTATTTTGACTACCCACACGCCGAGGCGTAATTGCAATAATAAATTCTGACTCATTATTTTGATAATCTTTGGATAAAAATAATGTAAACAGCGCAGATGATGATGAGGTTCCTTTTGGAATACGGTTTCGCATATTTTGCCGGCTTAAGTGAACAACGTTTCCCAAAATCATACTACTATTTAACTTACATCTCGAAATTGTTTTTATTTCATGCATATCTACAGATCCGCTCATGGATACAGAAGGGGCAGATAGCTTTCCTTGAATATCGATATCCACTTCATTGCCTGTTAAAACAGGATGCACTGTTAGCTCAATACCTACTTTTTTGAATTTTGTATTACTGGAATCTCCATATGGAATTTCAATACCACTAAAAAAATAGCCCTTCTCACCATTTTTCACAATGATGGATGGCTTTTCCAATATACGAGCATGCCCTTTTTGACGAAGCCATTTTATTTTTGGAAACAATCCGGTTATAAATCCAAATACCGATTGACCCAATGATGGATTGCCATTGCTGCTGATATTTCCAATAGATTCCCCATGCGATATGCTTCCTGGCGCCCAGTTTAAACCCAAACTTTTTAATGCGCTGCGTTTTATTTCCATCATATGAATGGATATTTCAATTAACTCCTGATCAGCAATAGAACGTCCAATTTCTTGAATATCAATTAAATTCATAATATTATGTGAATGTAGCGATGCAATTTGAGCCGCTCGTCGCGCATCATAATCCGAATATGCAATGCCTTCTAATATGATCGTATCATTGACTGCTCGCACTTTAATGCTCGGATAAGCAATAGAGTTCTTTATCGCATTGACGCGTGATTTCATAATATCATTTTTCAATATAATATTACTGTGAATTAATGGATTATTTTTAGTCAGTGCAGCTAATTGACCATATAATTCTGGATCCATAATAATACCACTGATCTCAATTCGACCATGTGAAATTTTAATTGTCAGCCCAGGAATAGAACCAAATGTTTTCACAAGATCGTCAAACACTGTTTTTACTTGAGAATCATATACTATAAGAATATATTCTTTTTTTTCCAATCCATGCTGATCCCAATATGTAAAAATAGTTTCACCCATTTTCTTAGCACTGAAGTAAATTGATTTTCTATCCGGACTCACTAAATAATCACATATTTTATCATTTAAAATTGCAATATCCCCAATTAAAAAATCACTTTCAATGCTCGTAGATTCCCCATTGACTAGCTCGATAGTATATGACGATGAATTTGCATAAGCTATAAATGCCCACATAAAAATAACTACACATAAACAGTATTTCACCATGATTTTCTCCCTCTATATTCACGAAAAGAAGATTTTTGAATATTAATATGGCTATGCCGATCAATCATATCTGCAAGTTGTACAGCACTAATATTTTGATTTAACTCATTTGAATTTGGATCACGTAAAATAACATTCAATTGACCGGCATGCATTGTAAAAACGATATCTGCGACCAATTCCTGTGGACATAATACTGTTATGCTGCGATTCTTTTTAGAAAATACAGGCATCATTTGCATGTTATTTTTAGATTGATTCTCGCGCTGAACATCGCTGGCACTAATGACTTTTAATTTAGCTGCAAGAGAAAACGTGATTTGTGTGGACTGATCCTGTTTTTCAACAGAAAGAGTAGCAAAAATATCCACATAATCATTTGGCATAATCCCAGCACCCAACAATACTGACCCTCCTTCAAGTGTAATTGCACGATGATTATCATTAATATGAGAGGAGATATAGTGATGATGATCGATAAGTCCTGTATTTTCCTGGGTAATCAATGCATTTTTAGGAATCATTACATTTGCAGCACGACCAAATAATTGTTCTGAATTAAAAATTGGTGTACCTGCAATAAATACCTTTGGTATATGCTGAAATACAATCTCTGATTGTGTTATTTTTTTTCCATAGGCAATATCATTCTTAGCGACCCAAACACCAATCGTTTTATATTGTTTCATCACCTTAAGCTCCTGGTGTCTAAGATATAAAAAAGATAATACACATCCTACAATCGCACATACAATGGCCATTTTCTTTTGCAGATTCATATTATTTAGGAAGCGAACAAATGGATTGTTCGACAATATATGCTGTTTCATACAAGCTCCTTTGTTGCTTAAATAACGAAATACCACTCACCCACTGATGATGATTAGATGCCCAAAAACCAGGAGCAATGCCCTCTAAACACGGTTGTTTTTGTTTCTGTGACATATACATTTCTTGCCATGCAATAATCGCTGCATTTGATCGCTGATGCGCTTGCCAAACATTGGACAGAGACAAATGATAGATATGAATAATTTGAAAAAAAATAATCAATAATGCAGCTACAATAATAATCATAAAACATGCACTTACTGTATAGACCCCTTTACAATTAATGGGGTTGTTGAAAAACGCCCATCTTCGCAGATTGCCAACCTTGAATCTCTCACATTTTTGAACAATCTCACAAATAGCCATCCGCTATAGTTCCCGTTTCTGATAGCGATGTGCGAACATCTTAATCGCGCATTAATATCGGTTGATATGCTACTTTTTTATTTTCTCGACGAATATCGATATTACCGCCAATCACAGCGGATACTGACTTTGCACTCACTATAATCGGATCTGTTGATAATTTTAAAATAGACTGAATTGGATTTACCGCATGAATGATCAATATCGGTGATGGCTTTATTTTTTTTGCCATATAACTTAGCGCTGTCATTTGTGTGGATTGTTTATCTTCAGGATCTACAAAATTTCCATCCACTAAATGAAAAGGAAGAGAAATATTCTGATCACTGTACAGTGATTTATATAGTTCTATCTGACCAATAACATTTAATTCAATATGCGCTCTAGGAGAGTATAAGTGCATCATTTGACCCGCAATATATTTTGCAATATCCGGCATTGTAGTAATTGCATAATTCATTTTTTCTATTGCTCGTTCTTTTTCATCAACATATCGATTATATCTTTTTTTAGCAGCAGCCTTATGTTGTTGAGTAAAGGTTGAAAAATCAGATTGAAGTCGCAAAAATGCCTCGTGCAAGTCCCTATTATATTGTGCGACCATATAGTGAACATGTGCCATATACGCCCCTGCAGCATATGCTGCACGATCTGCTTTAAGCTGCAGCTCCACGCGTTTATATGCGATATTGGCGATACAAATAACTCCCAACAATATACTAATGCATGCAATCATTACACCCATGGTTAGCACCGTTATATCCCCATTTTCTGAACATATATATTTTTGCATCAGGGATACCTTGTTCGATAAAGGGGGTCCGGTGTATCAATAGATATATTGCGTGAAGCAGGTGTATCATGAAAATAATCATCATTAATCGATATCAATGACAGTGCATGCGTTTGATATGACAGAGTATTTGGCAATAGTGATGCAAGTGGTGTATTTATTTTTTGACTCAACGGCATAAGCACACGCACGATTGTATCACGATGATTAGATATTCTATCTGATACAACACTTACTTGCATAGGCAGTGATCGCCATTTATTTGAATGACCATTACCAAATACACTGTTAATCGATAAATCCTGTCCGATCAAAATACCAGTCACTTTGATCATAATGGATGATAGACCAAGGTATGCGATTAAAATAAATGACGATCCCACAATGATGATAAATGGAAACAATATTGACAATTCAATCATTACCGACCCTGAAGACGATCGTTTTATAATACGCATGATCACCCTCCTGGGCCTGACATATGCTGATTTGTCATTAACCATGAAGCGACATTTTGTGCGAGTTGAGAAATAGCGTGATTAAATACTGGAATAAAATGACTTGCAGCTGCCACCAAACCCAGCACAATGACTGCAATAATCAGCATATACTCAGTAGCCGCTTGCCCGGATTGGTTCATTATTGATTTCATATGCACTCTCCTTTGCAAATAGGAGAATGCATAAACAATGCCAAAAAAAACACTTTAAAATCAATGTCGCTAAGTTGAGGAAGTGATCAATATTTAGACATTGTTTGATTTTTGATCACTTTTGATTGCGAGAATGAGTAATTTTGATGGCAGGCCACAATAAAAAAATAACAGTGCCAGGCACTGATAAACACATGACAAAAAAACGCCATTGAAGATAATCAATGGCGTTTATTATTTTATATAGTACTGAATTAATTATTGATTCATAGACATTAAAAACTCTTTATTTGTTTTACAGGGTTTCAACTTACCGAGTAAAAATTCCATGGCATCGATTTGATTGAGTGGCTGTAACATTTTGCGTAAAATCCATACCTTGCTGAGTTCTTCTTCATTAAGCAGTAGTTCTTCCTTACGCGTGCCAGATTTATTAATATCCATACATGGGAAAATACGTTTTTCCATAAGTTTACGATCTAGGTGAATTTCCATATTACCTGTACCTTTAAATTCTTCAAAAATCACTTCATCCATTCGACTACCTGTATCAATTAATGCAGTTCCAATAATGGTTAAGCTACCGCCCCCTTCAATATTACGAGCCGCACCAAAAAAACGTTTGGGTTTATGCAAGGCATTGGAATCCACACCACCGGATAAAATCTTTCCAGAGGGTGGCACCACAGAGTTATAAGCTCTTGCCAAACGAGTAATTGAATCTAGTAAAATAACCACATCTTTGCCATGCTCTACCAGCCGCTTGGCTTTTTCAATGACCATCTCTGCAACCTGTACATGACGCTGAGCAGGCTCATCAAATGTAGAACTGACCACTTCTGCATTTACTGACCGATCCATATCCGTCACTTCTTCAGGTCGTTCATCAATTAACAATACAATCATGCTAACTTCCGGATGATTAGAAGTAATCGCATTGGCCACATCTTGTAGTAATACGGTTTTACCTGCACGTGGCGGAGACACAATCAATGAACGCTGGCCTTTGCCGATAGGCGTAAATAAATTCATCACCCGCGTGGATGAATTCTTACTATCATACTCTAGATCAAGGCGAGCATCCGGATATAATGGTGTCAAATTATCAAAAAATATTTTATTTTTTGCCTTTTCCGGGGATTGAAAATTAATGGAATCCAATTTTAACAATGCAAAATAGCGCTCACCCTCTTTGGGTGGACGAATTTGACCTGAGATTGTATCGCCCGTACGAATACCAAATCGTCTGATTTGAGATGGTGATACATAGATATCATCCGGCCCTGGCAAGTAATTATAATCAGGTGATCGCAAGAAACCAAACCCATCAGGTAATGTTTCCAATACGCCTTCACCAAAAATCGCGCCATTTTGTTCAGAGTGAGACTGAAGTAATGCAAATATCAGATCTTGGCGACGCATATTTGAGGCATTATCAATACTTAACGACACACCCATTTCAATTAGCTCATTAATTTTTTTGTGTTTTAATTCATTTAGATGCATGTGTTCCCTCGCTCTGTTTCGCGAATTTGGTTATAAAGTTTTAATATAATATTGTATATTATTGTTCACAAAGACCTGTTAACGCCTAATTACTCCGCCAAAATACATGTGATGATGATAGTTTACGCGGATATCTGCATGAAAAATCACAACGAATTCCATTGAGTTTATTTAAATTATCGACTAGTTCATCACAAGTCAAGGCAAATCAATGTAATCATTTACTTTTTCACAAAATAGAATTCTCACTACATTAAAAATTCCCTCAAAATGAATATTTTATAGAATTATGCAAAAGAACCTCCGCTACCATCACGGGGCTGGTGAAAAATAGCAATTTGTGGGAGTGTTCAAAAACGCCTAGATTCTAGGCAGACAGCAAATTCAATGAAGGCGCATACATAAAAGTATGTAACTGAATTGAATTTGCTGGATAACACCGAAGATGGGCGTTTTGAGGGCACTCCCATCACTTGCATGCCCACACTACCGTTGGTTCCCAACTTAGCAAACAGTGCAACTGTGACTGATCCATCGTAATTGTCACATCATAGCGTTTTGTTGTTGGCGGATATATAAATGTAATTGTGTGCGTTCCAAATGCAAGCATCTGCCCATGTATCGGTGTTTCATATTCCTTGGGATTATTATCCAACATCGCAATTGCCCATGGTTTGGATTGTACAAATAGCGCACCCCTTTTAATTTTTATTCGTGCGTTCTTTTTTTTCTTTTCAATCAATTCCACATGATGATGAATGACATCTTGAAAATCATGATAATGCTCACAATGCGAATAATCATGAAAACCACTCATGTTCCCAGCAATGCATATCTGTATATTTGGCTGATCTACAATATAGGGAAATGCACACGGTGTTGTGCAATGAACTGATTTTTCACGCACGGTTGCCTGTATATTAATTATTTCTGGAGAACTCGTAATAACCAATGATGCGGGCATTGGCATTTGTGATCGAATGTTTCCATTGACCAATTGTTTCTCTATATTATCCTTCTTTGCAGGTTTATCCTGCAGCCATTTTGATTGTATGGGTGCATCGCTAATACCGATCGAATGAATACATATCATAAATACAACCATGATAATACTCACCCATGAAGAAAGTGACTTCCCCAAGAGTACACTGGCATCTTTTTTAAGCATAGTAATTGCTGTATTCATAGCAACTAGTGAATTACCATCATTGTTTTTTTTAAATGTCACCATAGGAGCACAATGCATTGATCGTGAACAATCAATATGTACCTGTTTAGCATATCCAGCAATATCATCATACATCGCATGAGCGCTCTGATATCGCTTTGACTTATTAAACTGAATTGATTTTTTTATAATATCAGCCAGCTGGCAGGGAATATTCGAATTTAGCGCCCCAACATTGCCGCACTGAACATCATGCAATAACTGAGTGGCATCCTTTGCGTCATAGGCACGCATCATCATAATCATTTCATAGAAAATCAACCCACAGGAATAAAGATCGCTTCTAACATCAAGCATCCCTAATCGTGCCTGTTCAGGTGACATATACGCAATTGTCCCTCGAAGTTCATTTAATACCGTATGATCACTACGATGTTGACCTTTGGATATACCAAAATCAATGAGTTTAATATCACCCTGAAAACCAATCAATATATTGCTAGGTGAAATATCTCGATGAATCGTTCGATGACAATTCGCGCTATCAATTCCATAGTCATGCACATATATCAGCGCGCGAAGAAGCTCTAATATAATATGAATCGCCCTGTTCAGTGGAATTTTTTGTCCATGCATCAGGTAGCCATGACTATAGTCCATTAAAGTCACCCCTGGCACATACTCCATCACTAAAAAAGGCAATCCCTGATACTCGCCCATTTCAAAGACTTGCACAATATTGGGATGATGCAATCTTGATATCAAACGACCTTCATCCATAAGCAAATCATGCATTGACGGATGGTCCCGCCACTTTGGATGCAATTGCTTAACAATTACTCTTTTTGAAAGTGAATGCAGACCACACAATGTTGCTAAATAAACCAAGGCAGTACCACCTGATGCAATATACTCAAGAATCTGATATCGGCCGATTCTATCTGGAACTGTAGAAGAATACCCACCTGCGGTATTTCCCGTCATACCCAAAACTGTCATATATGTTTGTGTTTGCTCCAGATTTAAACTTGCAGATGACTTGCATCTAGGCACTTGAGAAAAACCATTTAAAATGCTCATTTCACAGACACTCCTATTTATAGAACCCATGAACGCACTATATGATTCACTTTTCAGATAGCAATAGGATTGATATGCCTGTTCAAAATACGGAACACCCACTAAACAACTCATTTTAGGGATAATTCCATTATTATTAATCGCCCCCTTAAAAACACTGGGAAAAAAAATAATTTTCTGTTACGTTTTATTTATAGGAGGGTAATTATGCCAAAAAAAATCTATTAAATAACATTAATTTGTAAATATGAACACGACGGTATTTTAAAGGTCAAAGAAGTAAAAAAAGAAGTACTCACCCGGGGCGCGTGGACAACGATTATGTTTTTAATCCAAGAATGGGATAATAAAACAGAAGATTATGGGCCTGAAAAAATTCGAATTCAGCGGTATCAAAAACGCAGCGGCTCTTATACTCCCCGAAGTAAATTTACTATATCCAATAGCAAACAAGCCCACCAAATGATTGACATCATGACCCGCTGGATGCCTAAAGAATCCTAAATACACGACAGGAAAATTTATGCCATGCAAAAAAACAGCATGTTCGTCAAAAACTGGGCGAAAAAAAAAGACATCCATGGCATCTCAGAAAATAAGCTTTAAAGATAAACCTCTTAAATCCATCATTGCAATATTATGTACACTTCTTAGAGCGCATGATCACAAACCTATATTAACTGGCCGAGGTTGCGCTTATATGTATGCGCCCAAACAGTGCCACACCAATAGTTTTGATATTGTCATGAATGAATATCATCCAGATACTATGATTGCATTGATGAAAAGAGCGCATCTATCGTTTCAAACAAATCGCACTTTTATCAGTAAATCCTATGACTTTGAAATTAATTTTCTACCACCCCCACTTTGTGTGGGCGACACCATTATCACACAAACGCATCGCATGAAAACCACACATGGTTATATTGATTTACTGACAATCACGGATATCGTTAGGCAACGCTTATCCGCCTATTATCGATGGGGAGATTCAAATGCATTGGACGAAGCAATCGTTCTTGCTAAAGGAAAGAATATCGACTTAAAACTCATTGAACATTGGTCCAGATGGGAATGGGCATCTGATCATTTTGAATTATTTTACCAACGATTACCAAAATAAAGGAAATACAATGACTGATATCATACACACATTAAAAAACAATGAATCCGCACATTTAAATTTATTATTTGATTTTTTACGCTTTGAAAGTATCTCCGCCGTATCTGAAAAAACAGACGATGTCAGGCAATGTGCTGATTGGCTAAAAACATTTTTGGGCAATGCCGGCTTTAACAATGCCAAACTCATTGAACCCGGGTTTCATCCCGCAGTATACGCGGACTGGTTGCATGCAGGCAATGATAAACCCACGATATTAATTTATGGCCATTATGATGTACAACCTGTGACACCTTTGGAAAAATGGACCACACCGCCATTTGAGCCAGAAATCCGCAACAACTGGATTTATGCACGCGGTGCCAGCGATGACAAAGGCCAAACCCTTACCCATATTCTCGCACTGGCAACGATACTCAAAGAAACCGGGACATTACCAGTGAATGTGAAATTCTTCATCGAAGGCGAGGAAGAAGGTGGCACTGAAAAAACACAAGAATTTGTGAAAAAATCAGCGGATATATTATCATGCGATGCAGTTATGTTATCAGATACATCCTGGCCCAGCCATGACATTCCAACGCTTATCTATGCACTACGCGGCATTGCATATTTTAATGTGCATGTAAGAGGGCCAAACAGAGATTTACATTCCGGCATGGTTGGCGGCATGGTGCATAATCCACTCAATGCCATTGGCCGACTGATTTCTAAATTGCAGGAGGATGATGGACGTATTCTAATTCCCGGTATTTATGATGATGTCATCGCTATGACCGATGCAGAACGCAGTGAATTTGCACGCTTCCCCCATGTAGATGCCGACATGGCCGCTGACTTAGGCGTAAATGCACTTTGGGGAGAAACAGGATTTACCAGTACAGAGCGCAATTGGGGACGACCATCTCTTGATATTCACGGTATTTGGGGCGGCTATACGGATGAAGGCGCAAAAACTGTACTTCCCGGCGAATGCGGATTTAAGATGAGTTTGCGATTAGTACCTAATCAAACGCCTCAAAAAACCAGTCAGCTAATTTCCGATTATCTAAATACCCTCTGCCCACCAGGCATTACAATAAATGTTGAGCCATTACATGGCGGCGATCCAGTAATGATCGATCCGAATAATCCATATATTGCATGCGCAATGGATGCCATTGAGACCGGCTTTGGCACGCGCCCCTTGCTTGTCCGTGAAGGTGCATCCATCCCTATTTCTGCCACATTTTACGATACATTAAAGGTCCCCATTGTCATGATGGGCTTGGGGCTTAATGAAGATAACATTCACTCACCCAATGAAAAAATTCGCGTGGATCATTTTTACAATGGTATTATTTCATGTGCACATTTTTACATGAAGGCAACAGATATCACATTATAATT
This sequence comes from uncultured Myxococcales bacterium, assembly GCA_964480565.1. Lineage (GTDB taxonomy): Bacteria > UBA10199 > UBA10199 > 2-02-FULL-44-16 > JAAZCA01 > CAYZSU01. Next base: position 20,011 of record CAYZSU010000030.1, read on the forward strand.
AATTAAAGGCACATGACATATGCACCATCCAACCAACCTAAAATTCGGACTATCATTAGTAATGATCCTATTATGTAGTATTTTTTTTACATTGCCATGCCATGCATTTATTACCGGGAAAAGCACTGTTACTGCTGCAAATTATAAGCCTATAAAAAAAGAAAATTATGACGATGTGCGCATCTATTATTCCACGACTCCCTATCAATCCTATCGTGTCATTGGCACAGTGATGGTTAAGGGATCAAAGCGCAGCGAAACAATTCAAATGGTCAATGCATTTAAAAAACACGCTGCAAAAATCGGCGCAGATGCAATTATTCATGTGAAAGATAATGTGGTAACTCTCAGTGAATTCCCCAAAGATACGCCACCAACAATGATGGGCAAGGCCATTGTGTTTCAATAGTGAGGTTGCTATCAAAATGCCCATCTTCGGCATTGTCCAGAAAATCCAATGAACAGCATACTTATCATAAGCAGTATCGACATATTATTTGACTGTGGCATCATCTGACAACCACCGTTGGTCAAGCCATATGTTGCTTCCAAACCATCGACCTTGGGATCATCATCGCCGCCCAATAAATCCTCATCACCCGTGCCAAAAGTCTCTATGGGATCGATAAAATCACCGCCATCATCGCTACCACCCTGCACGCCTGTATCCATGCCTTTTCCATCATCATCGGATCCTGCGGACAAATCATCATCTCCCGTTGTATTGGGATCAAAGTCCGTTTGCATACACAGTTGCATACGATTACTCCACTCATAGCCATGCTCACAATTGTGGTCAGGATCTACAACAATATCTCTTATTATCATTGTTTGAACTTGCAATTGACAATCTTGATTATCACATTGAAATTCTCCTAGCAGAGGTAGGCGCCGATTATCATTCTCAGGCTTTCGCATATACCAGCCCGGGTCTGTACTTTGTTCACCAATAATATGAACTCTTTCATCAGGGTCATGCGCGTCCACCCATGGAACAATCGTTTGTCGTTTCAGTAAATTATAAAAGAGTACTTTATCCAAATTTTGATTCCAATCAAAGTTAGAATCTACTTCTGACAATTTAAGCTGATTATTATTATCTTCAATCATATGTTTTTCCATGGCAATCAGATGATCTTCTTGGCTTAATTCATCGATTGTCATGGCGCCATGAGACCGACCCTTATCCCTTCTTAACACAATCGGCTCAAAAACACGCGCTGCAGTAAAGCGAATATCCACACCCTTGACCAAATGATCGAGGAGTAATTGCCCGGAATCTGTGTCAATCGATTCTTCTGTCTGATTTAACACAAAGATATTGGCTTTATTGGCAGAGCCATTTAACTTTACAGTAAGCCCTTTATCCCGACAATGATTCACATCATCGCAAAAATCAATGATGGTATTGGGCGATAAATTGAATAGTTCCTTTACCCCTGCGCGCGCAGTGACATGTACATTGCGAAATATTAACCGCACATAACCCGTAGTTTTAATGAATTTACTGTTTTTATGGACATCAAAATCAATGCTATCTATAACAATCGACAGACTCGATGCTGCAGACCGAGAAGACACCACATCTGAAGAAAAACCTTCTATGACATATGCATACTCATTGGAATCATTATCTATATCAATACATTCTATTGAATCCCTTGATAATGCTGACAAATTTGCCATACATTCAGCATTTAAGATATCGCTATTCAAATGTATCTCTCCTCTTTGACATGCCAACCCAATGGCAAGCATTGGAATACGGAGTGATTTATTTGCGTTCAAACAACCTTTATCATTCATTTCAATTGATGAAATATTCTCATACACATCATTCACTTCATCTCCGATAGACCTTGCCCTTGCATACACATCACTACTCCCCACACATATTCCAATGCATAAGATGACCATAACCCCTATTTTTTTCATATATGCCATAGTTATAGTTATATCCTTTGGTAATGAATTTCATATTATTACATTGCAATTCACGTACCAAATAAAAACCACTATTATCAATAGGTTACACGAAATATTTCCAAACAAAACAGATATCTCCATATAAATTCGGAGACTTTACTCCCCACATTCTCGTGCCTGGTACTGGCAGCGGTGCCAGGCTCCAAAACCATTATATGAATAAAAAATAATAGCACCTATTATTCTTTTTTAGCAACTTTTTGCATAATCATCCGATAACATCTCCATGAATCACATTATACGACAATTCAACCATTCAATCATCGTTAGTATTTTAATTTTTTGCATGTATACAACCAGCCAATCCGCCATGTTGCCCCTGCCCAATACGCAACTTGATTTTGGCATTGAATTTTCCAAACAAATCACAAATGCCTCTATTGCATATAATATTGATCCCGCACTTATCACAGCCATCATTCATGCAGAATCCAACTTCAACCCCAAGGCCAGATCCTATGCAGGCGCCAAGGGATTGATGCAAATTAATGATATTACACAGCGGCATCTAGGTATTACGGATATTTATAATCCTGACCATAATATTGATGCAGGTAGCAGATATATTAAGGAATTAATGCAACGATTTCATGGAAATATTCGATTTACTATTGCGGCCTACAATGCAGGGCCAGGGTCGGTCAGGCGTTATAAAGGTATTCCGCCCTATATGGAAACACAGCGCTATGTCAAAAAAGTCATGGCGTATTTTCAGCAATATCAACGACTGCTCGCATCGCATCAATTGACATCTTAAGGACTAAGCCCACTCAATCATAAGGAAAACATTTTTTTAATTCTGGGATTGCCCTTTGGGTGAATTAATCCAGGAAATACGGGCATTCCATCTGGGCGCAATTTGAATCAACTTTTTTAGCGATTGAGATATAATCAGCGTACTATTACTATGATTTTGATACACACCAATAACTGAATATGCATTAAATTTCTCAAAAAATGCAGCGAGTTCATGACTATTTAGTAACATCCCAATGGTCGCCAAGGCATCTGCATCCATTGCATTTGGGCCAATCACAGTAAGGCTAATCATATCCGAATCCGTTGGAATCCCTGTTTTTGGATTAATAATATGGGAATACCGCTGATTTTTTATAATACTAAAGCGCTCATAATTGCCTGATGTCACAATCGCTTGATTAACAATCGGTAATCGCGCAAGTATGCGTTCCTTTGCAGTGGGATCCTGAATACCAAATACAAATGCTTTATCCCCAAAAGCGCGACTATCACCGCCTGCCTCAATAAAACCGGATTTAATTCCTTTTTTCTGAAAAATTGCTGTAATTTTCTCCACAGCCCAACCTTTGGATATACCGCCCAAATCAACATGAATAAATGGCATTTCATATTGAACCTGTTTCTTAGCGTTAAATCGCACATGATGATAGCCCATGCTTTCTACTGTTTGATTAATCTGTGACTGACTCGGTAATTTATTACGCTTTCCCGCATGCATCCAAAGACGAATCAACGGCCCCACTGTAGGGTCAAATAATCCATTGGAATTTTCGTACCATTTTTTTGATTGATATAATATATCCCATAACTCATCGGAAACAAGTTGCCATTTTGAATGAGCATGTTCGTTTAACTGAGATAATTCGCTACTTTTTTCATATCGATTGATAATATTCGCCAGGCGATCAAGCTCTGCCTGCACTTTATGTTCATCCATTCCTAACATATACCGATGCGGCTGTGTCCATTGCATATTAACTGGAATAGGGCCAAAAAGACATGTGGCTGTCATAGTAGACGGTATTAAACCAAACGCAGCAATACTAATTACTATTATCGCGGTACAAATAATTATTTTTTTTAATAATTTCCACATGATTTAATCATACTGGGTTATCCATTATTGAGTACTACCTAATGCACCCAAATTGGATTTATGAAAAATAAATTACGCTAATTGAAAGGGCTGCACATGATTCATAATCAGTTTAGGTGCTGTAATAGCCTGCACTGCATCCGGTGTCCATCCTGGTGCCACTTCTTTTAAAATAAGACCCTGATCCGCTACTTCAATTACCGCACAGTCAGTTACAATTGTGTTTACGCACTGTTTGGCAGTTAGCTCATAATCGCACTCATTAACGATTTTAGATGCGCCATCTTTAGTGATATGCGTCATCATGACAATTACACGTTTGGCACCCACTGCTAAATCCATGGCACCACCATAGCTACCAACTGTACGTTGAGGCAATTTCCAATTGGCTAAATCACCATTGGCAGAGACTTGAAAACCGCCGAGTACTGTCACATCTAAATGCCCCCCGCGAATCATCGCAAAGGAATCCAAGCTATCAAATACGCTAGCGCCTGTCACTGCTGTGACTTCCTGATCCGCGGCATTTGTTAAATCCTCATCCGCACTCTGCTCATCCGCAAGCGGGCCAACGCCCAAGAGACCATTTTCAGATTGAAATAAAATGACACGGCTGGAATCAATATAATGGGATACCATCACAGGCAATCCTATACCTAAGTTCACACAATAGCCATCTTCCAATTCCAAGGCCACTCGCTTGGCCATTTGTTCTTTTGTTAATAAAATGGTCATTTGTCACTCCTTGGCACATGCACAATGCGGTTTACATACACACATGGTGTTTGAATGCGGTCAATATCAATATCACCAACTGGCAACATCTGCTCTGTTTCTACAATAGTAATATCTGCTGCCATTGCCATAATGGGATTAAAATTACGTGCGGTTTTACGATAGGATAAATTACCATAGACATCCGCCTGATGCGCCTTGATCAAGGCAAATTTTGCACGCAATGCATATTCCAGAATCATCTCCTGATCATTAATGATGCGCAGGTCTTTACCCTCTGCAGCAACTGTTCCCACACCAACAGGCACATAGAATGCACCCACACCAGATCCGCCAGCACGAATGCGTTCAGCAAGCGTGCCCTGCGGCACAAGCTCAAGCTCAGTCACTCCTTCTAAAACCTTCTGTTCTAAAGCACTGATTTTTTTGGGAGATCCAAACACCGCCCAGCATGTAATCACTTTTTTGACTTGACCGGTTTCAATCAAGATGTTCACATCATCTGGATTTTTCCAACCACCGCTCGCATCATTTCGAATGATAGTTAAATTGGACAGATTTTTCTTTTTTAGCGCACGCAGCAATGCACTCGGCACACCGCGTCCCTCAAAACCACCCACCATAATGGTATCGCCACTGTGAATATCGGAAAGTACTGCCTCGCATGTATCATATAATTTATTCATAGATGCGGTTGTATGCACAAGGGTCGACTGAGTCAACTGAATATAATGAGCTGTGATATGGATATTTTTTTATAATGGGAGTGCCCTCAAAACGCCCATCTTCGGCGTTGGAAAGCCAAATTCAATTCGATTACATACTCTTATGGTTGCGCCTTCATTGAATTTGCTGTTTAGCGATGTGACAGCGTAATGAATGCCAATGCAATAATTACGCTGATCAAGCGCTTATGCATTACCGACAGTAAAAATATAATAGTCGCTGTCCGACCTTGCAAACAAGACTTCACTTAGCAGCCGTATAGATATACGGTTGCTAAGTGTTAGTCGCGTTTATGCCTGAAACCTTTAGTAATCCGATAGAGGTTAGGCAATCTGAACATTTTTGAACACTCCCTAAAATTGCTATTTTTCACCAGTCCCATAATAATGAGGGTGCCAGGCACCAAATAGAGAATCCTATTCCATGCTGATTTATTCATTGCCACAA